>JAWXAX010000140.1 GCA_034439735.1 Rhodothermales bacterium
ACGTGGCGAACGTGCTGGCCGGCATTGTTTACATCGACGGGATTCACCCGGACAGGATCGCCGCCTGATCTATCCATCCACAAGATTTGGATATAGCTCGGTCCGATCTCACCTTGATCACCCGTGAGTGCATCGCATGCGGAGAGCAACAGGCCTGCGATCAATGCTAGGAAGAGGTGTTTCATTACGATTCTCGGCGCGACTATAGTGAGGTGATAGGGGCTTATTAGGCTCGCTGCGAGGAAACAGTCTGGCGGAAACGTTGTGAAGTCGACAAGAATCGGATCTCCTGGCCAGGTAAGTCGCGACACCGCGCCGGCGTCGCGAGCATGGACACCGAAGCCCGAGGGCCACCGGGCTTCTACGTTTTCTGGTCAGTAAGGGGATGACTGCGGAAAGCTGTGGTACTACTACTGAAAGTGGAGCATGGTTGTCTTTTAGCCAGCTATTGCATCTAGCCATTCATTCTCGGTTCTTTCTGTTTTTGGATTTTTTGATCCATCAACAAAGTAGGTCACAGATGCGAGCGATTCGACGGATGGTGTGGGCGATTGTCGCCAGCACAGGATTGGTGATTGTAACCGTTGTCTGGGGGCAACTTGGACTACTCCTGGGTTTTGAGGAGCCAAAGTGGTTAATGGCGATTGAAGCCATTTTCACGATCATTCTGATGGGTGGAGCGCTCTCCCTGCTCATTGACGTAAGTCTAGCGAGCGATGAGCGGATCCTGCATAGCCTTGGGAAAGAGACAGAAATGTACGATTCACTGATCCAGACTTATCGCGATGCGGGGGACAAGAGGGCTGAACTTCTTAAGGAGCAAACCAATGCCGAGATATTGGATGCGGTCTTTGCCATGCGATTCGCACTGCTGGAGGCCGTTCGGGATGGATTCGATAAAGCCATGGATAAGAAGGAGGTTAAAAAGCGCATCCAGGAGGTTGCAGAGGAAAGGGCCGAGCAACTTGTGAAAAAGACGCTAGATGACATCGGGAAGAAGTTCATGCGGTGAAGGTGCAAATTTGAAACACCTCCCCGGCATGCTACCTTCCGGCATGCGCCGAACCGAAGCCGCCGACATCTACCGCCTCTGTGCCCGCCGCGGGCTGCTCAAGCCGCGCAGGAATGCGAGGATGAGCTTACCCTCGTATGGGAGGGCGATGAGTTGCGCCTCCGGCTGAGGGACTACAAGGCAGCGGTGAACCTCCTTCGGGCTCTGTACATCGAGAGGCAGTCCGGCGCCGCCTGGCTGCAATAGGAGCGCAATAGGCGCATCCAGGACGATCCTACGAGTGAGCTGTCGTCGTGGGGGGGCGCTATTGTATCATTTGAGAATCTATGTACATTATCACAACTGGGCGACCTGATCTGTAGTGTGTTGTCTTTTCCTCAAGCCTGACTGGAATAGAGCTTGTCCTATGGCCGCTGATACT
This sequence comes from Rhodothermales bacterium, assembly GCA_034439735.1. Classification (NCBI taxonomy): domain Bacteria; kingdom Pseudomonadati; phylum Rhodothermota; class Rhodothermia; order Rhodothermales; species Rhodothermales bacterium. The sequence goes on from JAWXAX010000140.1 coordinate 1,434, forward strand.
GTTTACTGTTATGTTCTTGACGGAAACGTCACTGTCGTGACAGACATGAAGGGCAATGTGAATCATGTAGTTTGCCCTAAATTTAATCGGATAACCAATCACTGTGACGCTAAGGTGCGTAAGAACGGTCTTCTTAGAAGTTTATTTTTGGCAGAGTTCGATAAAGATTTGGATACGCGGGTTGTGTACTGCGAATTCGGAGATCCGAAAGCCTTGGATAAGAAGTCTGGCCAATAGGACCACATTAACTCGTTTACACCGTGTTCGCTCGACATGTTTGTCCGTGTTACACATCACAGCGCGCAAGGACTCAGGCTGAGCCAGTAGAGCAGAATAATTTGCCCTCGATGACGACCGGGCAGCGGCTGGAAGCGGAGGGTGCGTACAGGATTACAACGGCGCCGAGGGTTGGGCCGAACACCGCTAGGCAACTGCTCGAAACTTGAATCGACTGGCCCCCTAGCGCTTTCAAGTCGAAGAAATACCGCCGGGAGCATGATGCCCATTTGCGCAAGGTTGCGCACATGGAGGAGATGGAGAACCTGCTGCGCAGACGCGCACATCGATGAGGCCGGCGCCGGCAGGGGAGGGAATCTGTAAGCGGGGCGAAGCCCAGGGCCTTGATGGTCTCCCGGGCGTAATCATGTTTGGCGGTGGGGCTTTATGATAGCTTCTTGTTGAGCAGAGAGCGAACGCCCTTCAGTTCGGCGGTCAGCTTATGTATCGCGCTAGGGATTGGGCCGAAATACTGGATAATTCCTTCGTACCGGTTGAGGTCGATCTCGGTCTTTTCCTCGTAAGTCATCATCCCGTGACTATAGACGGCTGTGATCACGAACTGAAGAGGCCATCTTGTGACATCACGAGAAGGGCCGAATATTCCGTGTCCAGCGACTAAACCGTATGTAATCCTATCCCCAGGAACTAAGAAGCTCACACCTTCACTGAAGAGGTGCATGTCGGATATGTCGTTTGGAGGGGCGGCTATGATTTCAAATTGTCTATCGATCGACAGCTTCAGATTCGTGGCGGTCGATCGTCCAACGTTCTCGATCACAAGGTAGTAGATTGCTTCCGAGCCAAGTTCTACCCGGACTGAGACGTATGGGCGTACGGCTGCCCCGTGCTGTTCCCTGAGCAACGCGAGCGATTCCTCGCTCACCTTCATCATTTTTCGTGTGACCCATGCATAGTATCCAGTTATGCCTACCAGAACGGCCGTGAGAATCGGAGTTGATAGGTCGATTAAGACATCCATTTGCATTACCCGGTTGGGCGTGAGATCACTTACCAGGAGTGGGCATGACAGCTTTTGGGTGGAAGAATTTAATGTGTGTTATTGTGTCAATACGCCAAAGCCTGACAGGCAGTGCATAGCTCGCAGACGAGATAAAACACCTGATGATCGATTCGTAGGTCTGAGGCATGTAGGAATGATGACCGTTTATCGCGATCCTAATCGCCCTGGCGCGGCTATCCAGCGGCCGGTAGCTCCGGGGATCAACATCCTTCAATTTCCATAGTCCTCGCAGTACAACCCTTACTTTTCCATTGTTGTTGGAGGCAAGTTTTGCGTTCTTTTTGGTAATGTTCTTACACCAATAAGGGCTTCGAGGGCAGGTAGAAGACGCGCGTGAATTCTACGAAGTCGTTCTTCCTCCTCATCTGGTGACCTTACCTTTTCTGTGAAATACAAAAGATAGTTTCGTAGAAGAGGTCCTAATGGTATGAAATCAAGGCTTTCAAGTAACCCACTCACTGTAGCACTCTTAAAAGTGTTGTGTGCTAGAGGGCTTCGCCAACGCACGCCTAAGTTGGTCCAATAGAAGCTGAGATCCTCACCGGTTACATACTCTGGATCGATTCCGCGCGACTCAATGCCCAGCTGCGACACTCCCCCTGGTGAGAGCGACTCTAACGAGCAAAACACAGCGCCAATTACATCGAGAGCTCTGTTTAATAGTTCTTGTGACTTAAGTCTTACTACAATTCGGTCATCACTACTTTCGACCTTGAATCCTTCACCGATCATATTCTTTAAAGCAAGCCGAACAAGGCCTAAATCACTCCAGCCTTCTTGTGTAAATACTACGGTTATTGAAGTGCCAAATAAGTAGTCCTGTATCAGTTTTTCTGAAAGACATACACCTTGCAAAAACTCAATAGGTAGTTGTGGAGATTTGGTGAGCGTTAAGTGATCGATAAATGAACAACGTTCATGGATGCAACTGCTTAGTCCTTGAGCATCTGAAAAGTCAACATCAGTGATGAAAGTCTCGGAAAATAGGCATGAGGTAAGGTTTGCATTGCGAAAAATAGAACCTGATAGGTTTACTTCGTTCAACTGCGCATCTTTTAGATTTGCACCAGACAGATCGGCATTCTTTAGATTGGACCCCCCAAGAGCTGCGGCTTCGAGATTGGATGACACTAATATTGCATTCGGCATGGTGATTCCACCAAGATCAGTAATTCGCAGGCTTGCATTGCTCAGGTCCGCCCCCCTCATATAAGAATGTGACAAATCTGCCTCATCAAAGTTTGCTTCGTGCAGATTAGAAAAGTGTAGACTGGAATTGGCAAGAGACGCACCTCTGAAGTCGGCCCTGGATAGATCACTTTGTGAGAAATTGACACCAGGTAAAGCAATACGATGCAAAATAGCTCCGGAAAGATTCGGCCGGATGTTAGGATTGGCCTTTCTCCATGCGTTCCACCGCTCAACTCCATCTTGAAGCAGCGCAAGGTGTTCTGAATTTCCTTCAAATGACATTTTAAGACGCAGGTCTGACTATATGTTCTGCCACTAAAGAGCCTAGATCTTGGGGCGACCTAGCTCTGTTTCGAATTGGGGGCGATGATTTCTGACTGACGAGTATTGGCTATGCCAAATTCCAATTTGGGGTCGGCCGCGCCGAGTGATCGCCATTCTTAAGTCTCCATTCATAAGTATAGGTCGTCTCGTTTGAACCGACAAGTGGCCATCGAGGCGTAATTGTCTTCCAGTTGCACGGTATTTCGGTTCTAAGGTGGCCTGGCGGTAGGTCCCCCGACACTACGATTAGGCCATCCTGGCGAATCACTTCACTCCAGATAAAGGAAGGCTATTCGCCTTCGCCCCCACCTTCGGCCGTGGCCGTCATGATCGTCACGAAGGCCTCTTCGAAGTTCGTAGCGAGATCGAAGGAGCGCTGCACCTTGAGCGCGCGCATGTCCTGGATGGCCAGGTTAATTACGCTCTCGGTATCTGCGTCCGTGATGGCGCCCTCGCGAATCTCTTCCGCGCTCGTTTCGCCCCCGACGGCCATTTTGAACGCCGGGAAGTAGCCGAACACACCGAAGGTCGTCTCCACGTCGTCCACATCGATTCCCGGGAGAACCTCGCTGGACACCACCGGCCGGCTGGCGACACGTTCCGCAGGCTCTCGTTTTTGCTCCAAAGTATGGCAGTGGCTCTCTGCGTTCGAATGCCTTCAAAGGTCGATGGCTCCGGTCGACAGGGTGTTTTTTCAGTTTTTGCAGGCTCCCACGCGTGCGCGCGCGAAGATCAGGGAGTTTTTACAGTTTTTACAGGCTCCTACGCGCGCGCGATTGAATTACGCCCCTGTGGGGAATTTCCAGGCCTCCGGCCTTTGGTGTGTTCGCATGCCGGACCGTATGCCAACCTCCATGGCGAGGGCCTCCACGGGCGAAATCCCTTCGCCCTCGATGCCGGCCGTGGCTTTCAGCATGTGGATGGGTTTCTGCCCGTAGAGGTCCCATGGCGCGCCCACCTTCTGCGGCCATCAAGTGAACTTCGCCGTGCGTTGAGAGCTTCGAGGAAAGCGCAGCGTAGTTACGAAGCCCGGATTCTATGACTGCCAAGTGTAGCCGGTGCGCGTTGGAGATGGTACCCACCCGCCGTGCTCTCGGTGACGTTGTGTCCACTGATCATCACTCCATTTCCCCGGTCGACCATGATCATGCGCATGTCCCGGAGTGTTATATTCTTTCGCTCTCTCTTACGTACGCGGTCCCCAGCCCATGAAGACTTATCCCGTCATCTTCCTCAGTGGCGTCTCGGCCGAGTTTGCCTCGTTCCGCGATGCGGTGGCGAACGTGATCGAGACGAAGGAGTGCCACGCGATCAATCAACCCGGCTTTGCTACGGACTACCGCGAGGTCGAACAGATGCTGCGGGGCAAGCTGAAGGACGCCGAGGCGGTGGTGCACCTCGTGGGGTTTCGGTACGGCGTGGAGCCGAACGTGCGCGTCGATGGCGCCCCCCGCCGCTCGTACACCCAGATGGAGTTTTACATGGCCCGGGAGATGGGCATCCCGGTGTTTGTGTTCCTCGCGAAGGATGCTACCGTTCGCGACGCGCCGGCCGATCACGAACGACCGGAGGCGACGGAGCTGACCGCCCTCCAACTCGCCCACCGCGAGGCCGTTCGGAGCACCAACCACATCTACTATGAGTTCGCCGACAAGGACGACCTCTGTCGGCTCGTCGCCCAGATCCCACCGGTGGTTGCCGCCGGCTTCCGGGTGGATATCGACCGGATCGTGCGCTACGCTCCGGCAGAACTCGTCGGCCGCGAGTCCGAATTCGACTTGCTGGACAAGGCCTGGGAGAAAGCCCAGAAAAGCGAACCGGGCCGCCCACACGTGTTGACCTTCGTTGCCCTCGGTGGAGAAGGGAAAACCTCGCTGGTCGCAAAATGGCTGGCCGATATGGCCTCTCACAACTGGCCGGGTTGTGAGGGGGCCTTCGCGTGGTCCTTCTACAGCCAGGGCAGCCGTGACCAACACGCGGCCTCGTCCGACCTCTTCCTCCGCGAAGCCCTCACCTTCTTTGGCGACCCGGCGATGGCCGACAGTCCCCGGAGCGCCTACGACAAAGGGAAACGCCTCGCCGAACTCGTGGGCCGGCGCCGCGCGCTCCTGGTCCTCGACGGCCTGGAGCCGCTCCAGTACGCCCCGACCTCCCCGACCCCCGGCGAGCTGAAAGACCAGGGCCTCACCGCCCTCCTCAAAGGCCTCGCCGCGTCCAGCCAGGGCCTGTGCCTGGTCACTACCCGATACGCCGTGACAGACCTGCGCGCCTACCTGGGGAAAACGGTGGTCCAGCACGACCTCCTCCGCCTCTCGACGGACGCCGGCGTCCACCTCCTCGAAGCCCTCGGGGTGACAGGTGCCCGAAAGGAGAAGGAGGCCCTCGTGGAGGAGGTGAAGGGGCACGCGCTGACGATCAACTTGCTTGGCAGTTACCTCGCCCGCGCCCACGGCGGGGACGTGCGCCGGCGGGACCGGGTGGGCTTCCAGAAGGCTGACGCAAGGACCCAGGACGGCCATGCCTTCCGCGCCATGGCGGCCTACGAACGCCGGCTGGCGGAGGGTGGCGAGGAGGGCAAGCGCGAGTTGGCGATCCTCCGCCTGATGGGCCTCTTCGACCGGCCGGCCGACGCCGGCTGTATCGCCGCGCTGCGAAATACATTGATCCCCGACCTTACCGAGCCGCTCGTGGATCTGGACGAGGAAGACTGGGAATTCAGCCTGACGGGACTGGAAGCGGCCCGGCTCCTCACTGCAACCCGCAACGCCGCCGGCCTCGTTGCCCTTGAATCCCACCCCCTCCTGCGCGAATATTTCGCCGCCCGGCTGAAAAACCAACACCCCGACGCCTGGCGCGCCGGCCACCGGCGGCTCTACGAATACCTAACGGAAACCACCCACGAAGGCGACACCCCCACCCTGGAGCAGCTCCAGCCCCTGTACCAGGCCGTGGCGCATGGGTGCTTAGCGGGTCTCTGGAAAGAAGTGCACAATTCGGTGTATCGTGGAAGAATCTTGAGAGGAAATAAATACTATAACATGAACAAAATAGGCGCCATTGCCTCTAGTTTGGACGCGGTATCCTATTTTTTTTCAAGGCCTTGGACGAGAGTTGTGCCTGAAATCACCGGAGAGGAATCTGCAATTGTCTTTGCTGATGCTGCCTACTATTTGCGATCTCTTGGCCGCATTAGCGAATCGCTTGTCCCCTTCATGACATGCGTAAGTATGTGTATTGAACACGAATATTGGGAGGAGGCTGCAATTCAAGGGAGTAATCTGAGCGAAGTCCTTCTGTATCTAGGGCAACTGAATGATGCTAAAGTTCGAGCTGAAGAAGCAGTAACTTCGGCCGATAAAAGTAATATATTTGTTTGGCGGAGTGCCATAAGAACTACTGCGGCTGAAGTGCTCGTACAGGCAGGTAACTTTTCCGAAGCCTTGAATCACTTCAAACAAGCAGAGAAAATATATCAGGAAAATAGTCCCGACGACGGTTTGCTACAGATGATTGGCGGATTTCGATATTGTGAACTTCTTGCCTTTGAAATAGAAAAGGCAGCGTGGCTTTTAACCCTAGGAGGGAAATTAAGTACGCAAGAATGTTCGCGATTGGTTAAAAAATGCGGCCTAATTAATCAACGAGCAAATCGCACATTCGAATGGGCAAAGCAAAAGGGGCTATCACTTCTGACTAAGGCGATGGATAATTTAACGATTGCAAGAACGAACTTATACAGTGCTATTTTAGGCCAAAGTACGTCTGAAATATGTCAAGTGCATTTGGAGCACTCGCTATTCGGCCTGCGCCAAGCAGGAGTAGATGATCAGTTGCCGCGAGGACTATTAACGCGTGCTTGGTACCTTTGCACAAAAGATATCCATGAGGACAGGTTGAGTGCAGTCGCTGATCTTGACGAGGCGTATGAGATAGCTCAACGCGGCCCAATGCCAATATATTCCGTGGACATTCACTTATATAGAGTTCGTCTCTACTTTAATGAGGAGAAATATCCTTGGGAATCTCCAGCCCACGACCTCGCAGAGGCGAGGCTCTTGATGAAAAAGATCGGATACTGGCGTAGAAAGGAAGAGCTCGAAGATGCGGAGAAGGCTATCCTGCCGCGCGCTCCTTCGTAAGGCCACCTCACAAGGCTCAAGTACCCTCCACCCCATGCCGCCCACCCGTTCGATATGACCAACCTCTTCATCTCCCACACCACGGCCGACGACGCCTTCGTTCGCAGCCTCCGCTCGGCGCTCGCCGACCTGGGCCAGGCCGGCTGGATTGACTCGCGTGAGATGCGGGGCGGGGATCCGCTTTGGCCAGAAGTTCAGAAGGCCATCGAAGACGCATCAGCTTTTGTAGTAGTGGTCAGCCCGGATGCGCTGCAGTCGATCTGGGTAGGCCGAGAGGTAAAGCATGCGCTCAAACTCCAGGGTGATCGCGGTAAGGACAAATTCCCCGTCATCCCGCTCTCGCTGAACGGTACCAGGCTCGGTGTGCTGGAGATGCTCTTCGGCGAGGAGCCCTTGTACATCTCCGTGAGCAGCGCGGCCGGTGGTATCGAGGCTGCGATAGATGCTCTTCTCGTCGCGCTGGGTAAACGAGCGCCGGCCGACCCCGAGCCCATCCCCCAGCCAAAAGCCGAGCCGCTGGAGGAACTCGTCCTCGAACTCACCGACCTGAAATTCCATGAGCAGGACGGCCTCCGCCGTGCCTCCGCCCGCGCGAGGCTCGTTTATGAGCCGGCCACACCCGGCCAGCCGCACGTCCACAGCGCGCAAAGCTGGCGGCTCATCGCCCCCCTCGGCCCGATCGAGGCGGGGGAGATCACATGGTACCTCGAACAATTCGCCGTCTGGCCGAGCCACTACCTCATGGACCGGGCCATGAAAGTCGAGGCGAACCTCCTCGCATGGGGACAACTCCTGCTCGCCCAGGCCATGCCGCCCGCTCACACGGCAAACGTCATGCAGGCCTGGGCGAGGATAAACAGCCACGCCGGCCGCCGCTTCTCGGTCCATGTGGACGCCGGGCTTGAAGCCGGCGCACCCGAAGCGGACGTGAGCCTCGCGAAAGAAGCCGCCACGGAACTGCTCAAGGCGCCGTGGGAGCTGCTCCACGATGGCGAGGCCTACCTGTTCCAGGGCGCGAAACCGACCCGCGTTCGCCGGCGCCTGCCGAATGTCAAGGTGCTCGACGTGCCCGTCGTCGCCCCCCCCATCCGCATCCTGCTCGTGACGGCGCGGCCGGAGGACGAAGCGTGCGGCTTTATCGACCACCGCGTGAGCGCCCTTCCGCTGGTCGAAGCCATGGAAGCCTTGCCCGGCCTGGTCCATATCCACGTCCTCAGCCCGCCGACGCTACCGGCCCTGCGCGACGAGCTGGACCGCGCCCGCGCCGAAAGGAAGCCCTACCATGTCGTCCATTTCGACGGCCATGGCACCTATAACAAACAGGTGGGCCTCGGCGGACTGTGCTTCGAACGGCCCGAGGACTCCGGCAAGCTGACGATGCGCCGGCACGTCACCGTCTACACCAGCGAACTCGGTCCGCTCCTACGCGAACACCGCATCCCGCTGGTGTTTCTCGAAGCCTGCCAGAGCGCGCAAGCCGAGCAGACATCTGAATCCGTCGCCTCGGAACTGCTGAAGGTGGGTGTGGCCTCGGTGGTGGCCATGAGCCACAGCGTGCTGGTCGAGACGGCCCGGCGCTTTGTAGCCGTGTTTTACAGGGCGCTCGCCGGGGGCCAACGGGTAGGCGACGCCATGCTCGCCGGCCAGCGCGATCTCAAGGACGATCCCTTTCGGGGCCGTGTCTTTGGCGCGGGGGAACTGCGGTTGGAGGACTGGTTCGTGCCCGTGCTTTTCCAGGAAAAGGACGACCCGCAGCTCTTTAAAACCACGCCGGCGAAGCAGACCGTCGCGGACTTCCAGACCGCCCTCACCAACCGCCTCGGCCATCTTCCCCCGTTCCCCGAAACCGGCTTCGTCGGTCGCAGCCGGGAACTGCTCGCGCTCCAGCGGCTGCTACGGCCGGAAGGAAGGGCCCGCTACGCCGTGGTGCGCGGCCAGGGGGGCGAGGGCAAGACGGCGCTCGCCGCCGAGTTCGCCCGCTGGATGGTGCGCTCGCATCAACTGCGCCGCGCGGTATTTGTCTCCGTGGAGACCCACAGCAATCGACTTGCGGTGCTCGATACCATCGGCAGCCAGCTGGTGCCGGGTTATTCGGCCGCCACGTTCGAGGACCTGGAAAAAGCCCTCCACCCCATCGAACAGGTCCTGAGGGAGCAGTCAACGCTGATTGTGGTGGACAACATGGAGAGCATCCTTCTGCCGGCCTTCATCGAAACCCCGGAGTTGCTCTCCAAGGAGGCGCGACTCGAACTGGACGCGATCCTCGGGCTCTGCGCCCGGCTGAACGCGGTGGGTGAGACGCGCCTCGTGTTCACCAGCCGCGAGGCACTCCCCGCGCCGTTCGATGCGGAACGTCAGCGGCTCGAACTGCACCAGCTCCACCGTGATGACGCCGTGAAGCTGGTCGAGCGCTCGCTGAATACCGCGGGTGGAGACGGTAGGGGAGTCAGTGATGCCGCCCGCGAGGAGATCGAACAACTCGTTGAATCCGTACACGGCCACGCGCGGACGTTGACGCTGCTGGCACCCTCATTGCGGCAACAGGGCGCAAAGGCCACCCACGCCGCGCTCGTGGAACTGATGGCGGAGATGGAGCACCAGTTCCCCGGCAACCGGGAGCAGTCGGTCTTCGCCAGCGTCGAGTTGTCCCTCCGCCGCCTGTCCCCCGCGAACCGGGACCGGGCGCGTGTGCTCGGGGTGTTTCACGGCGGGGTCCAGTTGGACGTGCTCCGCGTGATGATGGCGTGGGAAATGGCGGACGTGACCGCGCTGGCGGGCGAGTTGATCGCGACGGGGCTGGCGACGCCAAATCGCTTTAACCACCTCACGCTGAATCCCGCGCTCTGCCCCTACCTGCGCGGGCGGATGGACGCCGAGGAGCGCGAGGCGCTGACGGCCCGGTGGGTCGAGGCGAAGCGTGGGTATGCGGAGTTCCTCCAGCAGCAGCAGAGCCAAAACGCCGAAGTCGCGGCGACCCTGACGCTGCTGGAGCTGCCGAACCTCTTTGTGCTGCTTGGCCTTGTCGAGCGCGCGGGCGAGGCGGAGGCGACGATCGGTCTGGCCACTTCGCTTTACAGTTTGCTGCAATTTGCCGGCAAGCCGCGGCTGGTGGAGCGGGTGGGGCTGGTGCGCGACCGTGCGGCGGCGGCGCTGGGTGAGGCCTGGAATCATGCGCGGTTTGAGGCAACGGGGACCCGCATCGAGCAGCAGCTTGCCGGGGGGCAACTACACGAGGCGCTTGAAGGCGTGCAGCAGCTGATCCAGTGCGCCCGGGCGGCGGGCGAACGGGCGTATCCCGACGCCGATTACGACCTGGCGATGGCTACTAATCTGCTGGGCCAGGTGTTGCTTGATGCCGGCGGAGCGGAAAAGGCCCTGCCGTTGTTTGGCGAAGCCCGGCTGCACTTTGAGTCGATCGCGAAGGCCAGTGCCAACAAAGACGCGGAACGAATGGCGTCCGTCTGCCTCTCTCGGCAAGGCCGCTGTCTTCTCGCTCTGGGCCGGCTCGACGAGGCGGCGGCGGCGTACGAAGAGCACATCCATCGCGCCGAGCAACGTGATAGCGCCAGGGATGTCGCCGTGGGCAAAGGTGAGCTTGGTACCGTCCGCCAGCTTCAGCGTCGCTACCCGGAGGCGCTCGCAGCGCATGCCGAAGCGCGTGAACGGTTCACAAAGCTGGACGAACCGGGCAGTGTCGCCGTGAGCTGGCATCAGACCGGCATAGTGTACCAGGAGTCGCTCCAGCCGGAAGCGGCGGAGGAGGCCTATCGGAAATCGCTCGCGATCGTGGTGCGGCTCGGAAATGTCGCCGGGCAGGCGAGTACGCTCGGGCAGTTGGGGATGCTGTATGACGATGCACTCGGCCGTCCAGAGGAAGCTGTAGCTTTTTACCGACAGGCTGCGGACATGCGCGTCGAAATCCGCGACGTGGCGGGTGAAGGGAGAGCCAGGGGCAACCTCGCCGAAACCCTGCGCAAGCTCCGCCGCCTGGATGAAGCGCGGCAGGAAATCCGGCGGAAGATCGAATGCGACGCGCAGTTCGGCCACGCGTCCGAGCCGTGGACGACATGGAACATCCTCGCCGGCATCGAGACCGACGCCGGCAACGCCGCCGCCGCCGCGGAGGCAAAGGGCAAGGCCACCGCCAGTTACCTCGCCTACCGCCGCGACGGGGGCGAGAACCACGGTGGCCCGGGCCGCATCAGCCTGGCCGTGACCCAGTACCTACAAGCCGGTGACCTGGCCGAGGCGGCGACCCTCCTCCAGCAACTCGCCGCCAGTCCAGACGCCGATGCTTCGTTCCAAGCTTACTTCCGCGCCCTCCAGGCCATCGTCGCCGGCAGCCGCGACCGCACTCTCGCCGCGGCGCCGGATTTGGACATCACGATGGCCGCCGAAATCCTCTTCCTGATCGAAACGCTGGAGCAGGCCGGGTAGAGGGCCCGAACGGCGGGCAAACACCCCCGTAGAGACGCCCCGGTGGGGCGTCTCAAAACCTACCGCCAGGCTAAACCAAACCAACCCTACCGCCAGGCTAAAATCAAACCCGATTTTATGGCCACTGCCCCCCGGGAAAGTGGGGCGGGTTTTAAACCGGCCCGCTGGTGGACGGGGTGGACTCGGTGGACAGGGTCGGTGGGCGGGAGGAGGGGCAAACCGGGGTATCGAC
>JAWXAX010000141.1 GCA_034439735.1 Rhodothermales bacterium
ACGTGGCGAACGTGCTGGCCGGCATTGTTTACATCGACGGGATTCACCCGGACAGGATCGCCGCCTGATCTATCCATCCACAAGATTTGGATATAGCTCCGCGGTTTGCCCCCAACGTCCGATAAAGCGGGATGCGGCATAAGCCGAAGCTATGTTCATGGCCAGAGCAGTGGACTGCCGAGAGAATGGCTACGCGGCGCACCGCCCCCTTGCATCGCATCTGACTACTTCGTTACCGTACATTTCAGTGCAACGCAATGATGGATCGGCCCGACCCCCTATCGATATTGATAGTAGACGATTCGGAAGATTTCAGACAGCGCCTCCACCACCTGCTGGAAAGCATCGATGGTATTAAGATCAAGGGGGAGGCGGCTACGGCTCAAGAGGCCATCGAGATCGCCGCTGCTCATCCATTCGATATAGCTATTCTGGACATTCAGATGCCCGGTAGCGGCATCAGTGTGCTAAAAAGCCTGCGCAAGGATCACCCCTCCATTCGAATTGTGATGCTCACCAACCACGCCGATCCGTTTTATTTCAGGGTGTGCATGAGCGCCGGGGCCCATGTTTTCCTCGATAAATCCCTTCAGTTCGACGAGCTTCCAGCCGTCTTGCAAGCACTTCGCGCCGATTAAACCGCCTCCACCGAGCCGATTGAGCCGTTTTTGAGCAGCGTGTAGGACAGAGAATGACATTGGGGCGAACACCCATCCGACAGATATTGCGGCCCCCGTCTGAGCCGGGTTCGCCGCGAGATGCCCCATCTTGGTACCGTTCACTTCAACAAACCAGTATGGATACCACTATGAATACGAAAGATAGAAAGTCACCCGTCATGCAGCAGGCCGAAGGGAATTGGAAACAGTTCGTCGGCAAGATCAAGGAAACGTGGGGCGACCTCAGAAACGACGATCTGGACCGGTTCGAGGGTCGGATGGACCAGCTCGAGGGGTACCTCGAAGAGCGCACCGGCGAGTCCCGCGCGGCGGTCAAGAGTCGGATCAACGACATCTCCAGCAATCTCAAGGGCAGGGTTTGATCGACAGTGACATGATCGCGCCAGTGACAGTGTCGATAGCGACGCAGTCGTTACCGGCACTGTCACCAGGCGTCGCCTCCACGATCGTATCACTAACCGGAAATTCCAATGAAACGTAACATCGTATATTTTATGCTCGCAGCCGCCGGCGTAGTCGCCGTGGGTTGTCAGACCACACCTGAACGCGCCGATGCGGTCAATACCACCGAGTCGGTACAGGTCGAACGCGCACAGCAGGACATTCAGGCCTCTCTGGACCGGATCGACAACCGCATTGCCGATCTTGAAACCCGGCTCGCAAACACCGGCAGCGACATGCGCAACGAGTGGCAGGAGTCGATAGCGGAATTCCGCGAGGAGCGCCAGGAGCTGGCCGCTGAACTCAACGACTGGCGACAAGCCGGCGCCGAGGACCTGGCGGATGCCCAGGAGGATATGGACGATCGGCTGGCCGACTTGAACGAAAAAATCGATCAAGCAAGGCTCTTCACCATCGAACAACGCGATGAGTTCACTGCCGCAGCCGAAGCTCAGCTTGCCGGAATCGATGCGCGTATAGAAACGCTGCATGCGAAGCTCGACGAAGCGGGCGATGAAGCCCGCGAGGAGTACGGGGAAGCCGTCGATGACCTCCGGGCCACGCGGCACGAAATCGCCGAGAACTGGGTAGCATTCGAACAATCCTCGGAAGAGAACTTCGAAGAGCTACGCGCTGATCTCGCCGATGGCGTCGCCAAGCTCGACCGAAAGGTCGACGAGGTGACGGACAACATAGCTGACGGACTGGACGGCCAGCCTGGCCGTTAATGCCCTCTTGCCCCCCGGCGAGCAACGAGAGGCGACCGCATCAAGTGGCCGCCTCTTGTGCGTTAAAACCCCGGGCCGTACCTGCAGCTGGCCGCCTGCGAGACAGCGCCCCGGAAACCCGAGCCGAGGACTCGATGGCGATGATTCGCCGCTAGACCCCGCCATGGCTGACCATGCATTATTATCTGTATTGATTGCCGATGACTCCGACTCGTTGCGCCAACGACTCCGGCGCCTGCTTGACGGGCTGGACTTTACGGTCATGCGAGGCGAGTCGGTGTCCGCGGACGGCGTGATCGAATTGCTCCGGTCCGGCGCCTGGTTCGATGTAGCCATTCTCGACATCCAGATGCCCGGGAGCGGGGTGAAAGCCCTGCGCTATCTGACGCGTTACCACCCAGGGGTCGACGTGGTCATGTTGACGAACCATGCGGAAGCGTTTTACGAGCGCATCTGCAAGGAAGCCGGCGCCAGCTATTTCCTCGACAAGTCGATGGAATTCGACCAACTGCCCGACGTACTGGAGGCCATTTCGATCGATAACGCCGCCGCCGGCTGACCAGCGGCGTAGGACATTTCCTACGCCATTTCCCCTCGCCGGCTGACAACCCGTTCCCCTTTCGATCCACTATCTTCTATCCAGCCATATAACTGAAGCGGGCCCACTGGCCCACGCCATCCGGTTTCTATGTTCTTTCCCTGGTGACTGCCAGTCTGGCACCTGTATGAGGAAGAACGCTGGAAGGCCACCTACACGTTCGGCAGATTGGAAGGCCGGCTCACCCTCAGTTTGTCGGGCAACACCCGTCGTGTCGCGCAAGCGCCGCGGCTCGGGCCTCCTGGTTGTCTGGCCACGGTAAAGGCGAACGCATTGGGCGTTCGTCTTTACCGTTATTACCACAAGCGCGGCGCTCTTCTCGCCACAAGCGCAAGCGACATGGCACCACGACCTGCGCCGGCACGGCGCTCACACCTGCCGAAAGAGGCGTACGACTTCTAGCCGAATAGGCGCCAATCAAGAGAAACGGGGATCGCCGACATCGTCCACCCCGGCGGGAAACCCTCTTCTCCTGCAAGCAACGAAGCCCCCGACCGCAGACGTTGAGCGTCTGGAGTCGGGGGCTTCGTTCATTCAGGGTAGCCCGGACGGGCCTATATGGAAGGAATGTTGCCTTAGAGCAGAAAAGCGACTACGGCCAATACAAGGAATACAACTAATAGGATGCGTGCGATGGACGCCGAGGCGCCGGCGACGCCGCCAAATCCAAAAAAACCTGCGATGACGGCGACGATCAGAAAAACAATGGCTAGGGACAACATGATAATCCTCCTGGGATGGTTTCTAGTGGCCTACTTGCGATCGATGAATACACCTGACACGACCACTTTATGGGGATAACTTACACCACCATCGAAAAGACGCCCGTAGGCCGCTGTCTCGTTGTGCGTCGGATTTTGTAGGAGATGGTGTGTAGGCACATGCCTACACTGGGACGTAGGGCGTAGGGCGATATTGCCTCTATCAAGGTTGACACGATCTTTGCCCGATGGGCCATTGGAACGTGCGCCGGGTCGGTAGCGACGAAAACAAACGGCACGCGTGACGGGTTAACACAACGCGTCCTGTCACGCCGGCCGACCGCCGTTCATACGGCCCCCACTGTCAACACAACTCACTCTTCGATGCCTGATCGATCGACTGCCGAGCACCGACGCCTCGCCGAATCCGAGGCGCGTCAAGCAGATTGGAAGAACTGGGGCCCCTATGTCAGCGAGCGCGCCTGGGGCACTGTCCGCGAGGATTATAGTCCGGATGGCGAGGCCTGGGAGTATTTCCCGCACATGCACGCCCGCAGCCGAGCCTACCGATGGAACGAGGACGGCATCGGTGGCTTCTGTAACCGGTTTCAGAACCTGTGCCTCGGGGTGGCCCTGTGGAACGGGCGGGACCCGATCCTGAAGGAACGTTTTTTCGGGGTAACCGGAAAAGAAGGCAACCACGGCGAGGACGTGAAGGAGTATTATTTCTACCTGGATAATACCCCGACACACGCCTACGCCAAGATGCTCTACAAGTACCCGCAGGCGGTGTACCCGTACGGCCCCCTTGTCGAGGAAAGTTATCGGCGCAATCGCCTCCAGCCCGAATTCGAGCTATACGATGCTCTGAAGGCCACCTTCCGCGACAATCGCTACTTCGATGTGTTCATCGAATACGCCAAGGTGGATGACGACGACCTTTATTGCCGGATCACGGCGATCAACAGGGGACCGGAGGCGGCGCCGCTCCATCTTCTCCCCCAGCTCTGGTACCGGAACACGTGGACGTGGAAGACAGGTCGCGCGCGGCCGCGGATGGCGGCGGAAGTTGATTCGCTATCCGCCGCGGTGCGGTGCGACAGCCGGCATCTGGGCGAGCGGTACTGGTACGTCCAGGGCCCAGGCGGCAGCCGGCCCACGCTCATGTTCACCGAGAACGAGTCGAACATCGAGCGGCTCTACGGCGTCGCGAACCCGACTCCGTATGTCAAGGATTCATTCCATGACGCGGTCGTCCAGGGGGACCGGAGCCGGGTGAATCCGAACGGTGTGGGCACCAAAGCGGCCGCGCACTGCCGGATGATCCTGGCCCCGGGCCAGGAGGCGCAGGTGTATGTCCGTCTGTCGCCCCGCCGGCAGGCCGAGCCTTTTGCCGGCGTAGAGGCCTTGTTCGACCTCCGCATCGCCGAGGCCAATGCGTTTTATGCCACCGTTCACCGCGCCGGCCTTGGCGAGGACGAGCGGCGGGTACAACGTCAGGCGTTTGCAGGGCTGCTGTGGAGCAAACAATTTTACCACTACAGCGTCGAGCTCTGGCTGGACGGGGATGAGAATGGCCCGCCCCCGCCGGAGTCGCGCAAGTACGGCCGCAACGAGACGTGGCGCCATCTCTACAACCTGGACGTGATCTCGATGCCGGACAAGTGGGAGTATCCCTGGTACGCCGCCTGGGACCTCGCCTTCCACATGTTGCCCATCGCCCAGATCGACCCCGAATGGGCGAAACGCCAGCTCATCCTGATGATGCGCGAGTGGTACATGCACCCGAACGGGCAGTTGCCGGCGTACGAATGGGCGCTCGGCGACGTGAACCCGCCGGTTCACGCCTGGGCCGTCTGGCAGGTGTACCGGATCGACCGGCAGGTCACCGGCGCCGCCGACAGCGAATTCCTGGAAAAAGCCTTCCACAAGCTCCTGCTGAACTTCACCTGGTGGGTGAACCGGAAGGACCGCGACGGGCGAAACGTCTTCCAGGGCGGCTTTCTGGGATTGGATAACATCGGGGTGTTCGATCGCAGCAAGCCCCTGCCTACGGGTGGCCATCTGGACCAGGCCGATGGGACGGCCTGGATGGGGATGTATGCGCTCAACATGTTGATGATCGCGCTGGAGCTGGCGCGGACGAAGCCGGCGTATGAGGATGTCGCCACCAAGTTTTTCGAGCACTTCGTGTACATCGCCAACGCCATCAACGGGTCGAGCGGGCACGGGCTATGGAATACGGAAGACGGGTTTTATTACGATGTCCTCCACTTCTCCACTGGCGAGCACCTGCCGCTGCGGATCCGTTCGTTTGTTGGCCTGATCCCGCTCTTCGCCGTTGAAGTGTTGGATCTCGAACTGCTCGATCACCTGCCCCGCTTCAAGCAACGGGTCGAGTGGTTCATCAACTACCGGGGGCACATGATGCAGAACCTGTCACTTCTCGGCGAAAACGAGGGGCCGGGTTGGTTGCTGTCGTTGGTCAACAGGACGCAGCTCGCCCAGATACTGCCCCGCTTGCTCGATCCCGAACAGTTTTTGTCCGACTACGGCCTCCGCGCGCTATCTCGCGAGCATCAGGCCCATCCGTTTTCATTTGCGGTGGATGGCCAGACGTACACGGTATCCTACGAGCCGGCGGAATCGACCACCGGCCTCTTCGGCGGCAATTCGAATTGGCGCGGCCCGATCTGGTTTCCCGTGAACTACCTCATGATCGAGGCGCTTCGTACCTTCGGCCAGTTCTATGAGGATACATTTCATGTCGAGATGCCCACTGGTTCGGGCGTGTTGATGCGGATCGACGAGGCGGCGGACGCCATCGCCCGTCGGATGACGCAGATCTTCCTCACGGATGCATCCGGGCGCCGGCCATTCGCCGGGGACAACGAGCAGTTTCAGTCCGATCCCCACTGGCGGGATCATCTCCTCTTCTACGAATACTTCCACGGCGACAGCGGCGCCGGCCTGGGCGCCAGTCATCAGACGGGGTGGACGGCGTTGGTCGCCCAGCTGCTCCAGGAGATCTCGGCGCTAACGCCCCCACGCGAAGAGCAGGGCTCGCCTGACATAGCGCAAGCCTTACTCCCCGTAGCCTCTCTATAACCCTGACGTCCAAACCCCCTACTGCCATGATCAAGAAAGAAACGATCAAAAAAAGCGGCCACATCAAGGTCACCTTCAGCCTTCCGGCCGACCATCCCCATGGGTCGTCATCCGTCGTGGGCGACTTCAATGCCTGGGATCCGCTGGCGAACCCGTTTACGAAACGGACCAAGAGAACGGTCACTACCTCGATCGTCCTGCCCCCGGGCGGGAAATACCATTTCCGCTATCTGGGCGACGGGGCTATCTGGTTCGATGAGCCCGAGGCCGATGCCCATGAGGTCACCGCGCAGGGTACAAAGAATAGCGTCTTGGCGACGTGAGGGTTCAGCGAGTCGCCTTGCGAGGTTGCTGGTTGGCGTGTACTGACGGTCTTCGGTCCCCGGCTATGGCATGATAGCCGGCCCAGATGAACAACAGTCCGACGATCTCGGTAACGTAGAGAACCTCGACGTGGCCCATACGGGTGAACGTGCCCCCAATTCCTGGCAAGATCGCTCCGACGGCGATGCCCACGTTCCCCCACATCCTCCAGGGTGCAGCACGCTCCCGCGCGTATTTCCAGGCGGACCAGGCCGCTCCGCCAACCAGGAAGATGACTGCGTACAGGTTGATGAATGGCGAAAAGGCCCGCACCCACTGCCACGACATCACGCGGCCCGAAAGCCGATGCGGCTCAACGGCCGTGTAGTCGATCGGTGTGAGCATCACACATACCGATGCCACGGCTATAAGAGTAAGCAGAGCGGCAGTGGTCCTGTGTGCTGTTTTCCGTGAAAAAAGCAAATAGATCGTACCCTGAGCCAGCGGCGCCCCACCCAGCAGGGCGCCGCTGATATACCAGGCACGAAAGATAGACTCCTGCCAGCCCAGCAATGTCGTCAGGCTCTCCGTCAGCGTGCCCACGCCGTACATGGCTACCCCGATCATCCACCAGGCCAGGTACAACGCCGAGGGCTTCCGACGCCAGTGCCGGTAGAGGATGACGGTGAACGGGATCGCCAGGAGGGTGGTAAGGATAGGGACGTAGTGTACAGCCTGCGGCATCAATGTATCCGAATTATTCAAACTGACGCGAGCCGTCGGGCTGGAGGACGTAGTCGAACGTGACGTAGCGGGACTCCGACTCCGCCGTCGGGGTGTCCGGCGCGCCGCGGTAGTAGCTCACTACACTCAGTTTAGCGTAGAGGCCATCAGCCGTTCGGACGAGCACCACGCGGCCGGGGATCGGAGAGATGATATTGGTAGCCGGGTTGTAGTTGTACCAGCCGTTGCCGGACCCCGGGGGGATAGCAGGCACTTCGGCGGTCGCCAGGTTCCAGCCGGTTTCGGGCGCTTCAAGGATCTCATCGAACGTCCCTTCCACGATCTGCACCGCACCGTTGCCCGGGCCGGTCGTGCCGCCGTTGACGATCAGATCGGTACCCCGGAAGGCGACATCCCAGGCGGTAGTGGCGGAATCGGCCGTAGTGAGCACTTCGTTTTCCCGGAGGCTGTGAAAGGTGAAGAGCCCCCGGCCGATGGGCCGGCCCTCAGGCGAGATACCGACGATGGGGTCGGCCGGCAAGTCGGTCACATGGGTCAGTTCCGGATCTGGAAATTCCTCTTCGTCGCTAGTGGTATCACAGCCGACCCAGATAAATGCAAGTATCAGGAGGGCGAGGAGAGAAAGCAGGTTGGCGAAGGACATAATGGTACGCATGGGTTATCGTTTAGGATCGAAGGTGTACTGAAGGGAAACGAACCAGCGCCGGCCGGAGAGTGATGGGACGTACTCGCGGTCGGTCACATCGAAGAGATTTTTGGCGCCCAGTTGCGCCTCGACGGAGGGCCCCAGCCGTTTGGTGAGGGTGGCGTTCCAGAGGGTATAAGCCTCCACGTATTCGCGGTCGTCGTCGAGGACGAGGTTGCCGTTGAGGTCGGCATAACCGTAGCGCCCGCGCAGGATGCCGCGGACGGAGGCCGTGAGGCCGGCCTCAGGCCATCGGTAGAGTACGCGCAGGTTGCCGCTATGCCGGGAGCGCGAAAACAATCCGCCATAGTCCGACCGCGTGAGACGCCGGTCGCGGCCATCGACCCGGGTGAAGAGCTCACCGGCGTCGATCTGGTCGAGCACGTCACGATCGCGGGCGTCGAGGAACTGGTAGCCGAGGGTGGCTTCGAGTGCCGGCGTAATCCCGTGGCGGAGTTCGGCATGGAAGCCCTGGACAAAAACCTCGTTGAGGTTGACGTACGTAAAGATGGTTTGCCCGTTGGTGCGCACGGCGGCAGGGAGGGTTTCGATCTGGTCCCGCACGTCGCTCCGGAAGAGGTGCGTCTGGAGGTAGGTCCGCGGCCCGAGTTCGGCATCAACGCCGAGGGTGTAGGCCAGCGCCGTTTCCGGGCGGACGCCGCCGATCTCCGAGGGATCCGCGAGGAGGTAGTCGATCAGCCCCAGGGCGGCCTGTTCGTCGAGGGCCTGGCGGATATCCACCGAACCGAAGACCGTGTAGCCGCCGGCCGGGTTGGTGAAGTCCATGTACAGCTGCTGGAAGGTCGGCGCCTTAAAGCCGGAGCCGACGGACATACGTACCCGCACGGCCTCGCGGGGGGTGACGAGCAGCGCCAGGCGCGGGCTGAGGTGGAGCCCGTAATCGCTATGCCGGTCCAGCCGCGTGCTGAGCACCACATCGACCTTGTCTCCGGGCATCCATTCGTGCTGGAGGAAGCCGTAGAGGTTTTCGTTGGACCGTTTGCCGCCGCGGACGCGGTCGGTTTGGACGGTCTCGCCGATGTAGCCGGCGCCGGCAGAGAAGAAGTGGTTGCGGGAGAGGACGGCGTCCCACTGGGCCTCGGCCTTGTAGTAGGCCTGGTCGAACAGCGTCGTCGTGGCCAGCGCGGTGTCCGCGAGGTCGCGTACGGAGAGGAACGTGCCGTACGAGGCGGCGTAGAGCCGGCCGGTGAGGCGGTCGCCCGAGCGCAGCCTGTGGGTGACATGGGGCGCGAGGCTCCAATCCGTCCGCTCGGCCCGTTCGTCGAATTCGACCTGTATGCCATTCAGGAAGAGTCCGGAGGAGCTCTGCTGCTCCTGGGTGGCAAAACGCCCGTTGAGGCGCCACTCGGTATGGTCGCCATCAAAACGGAGTCGGGCATTGGCGGCGTAGTCCGTAAAACCGGGCACGGTAAGGCCCAGGATCTCCGGGAACAGGTCGTAGCCGCTGGAGCTGAAGCGATTGAGTTCGATGCGGGACCCGAAGCGGCCGAACTGGAGGTCGCTCGCCACCGTCAGGTCCATCGTATCGTGGGTCTCGAAACTCGCGCGGGCGGAGCCCTGCACCCCCTCCTGCGGTGTGCGGGTGATCACGTTGATCACGCCGGCAAGCGCCTCGCTGCCATAGAGCGACGAGAGCGGTCCGCGCACGATCTCGACCCGTTCGACGCCGGCGACCCCGATCCGCTCCAGATCCACCGCCCCGCCAGACCGGCCGATTACGGGCTCTCCGTCGATCAATACGAGCGTGTAGGCGGCATCCATCCCCTGCAGCTGTACGCCGGCCGCGCCAAACTCCGGCACAATCGCCAGCCCCGTCTGCTCCGCCAATACCTCACTCAACCGCGGTGCCCCGAGCAAGCGCATCGACTCCGACGTGACGACATCGGTTAAAATCGGGACATCGCGGAGCTCCCGGATACTGCGGGTCGCCGTGATCACCACAGCCGGCATGGACAACGTCCAGATCGAGTCTGCCTTCGCTACGGGAAGTTTCCGCGGCTCGGACGTCTGCGCGGCGGCCACCGGCAACAACCCCTGCCAAAGAGCCAGCAAAACCAAAAGGACGCTCAGGTGGTTCACGGTACCTCAGGCGCCACGAACGCCTGCATTTATGGTTCGATTAACCAGGATCCGCTCGAATCCGGCTCGATGCACGCAATATACCACACAACTTTGCGTAGTTTTATATAGATTTGTGCAGATTTGTATAATATGCTATCGTCTAAACCGCTGCTCTCATTAAAGGAGGCCGCCCATCTCCTGAACGTGCACCCTTCGACCCTGCGCCGGTGGGCGGATCAGGGGGATATTCTGGCGGTGGTGACGCCGGGTGGGCATCGGCGTTTTTCGCAGCAGGAGATTGAGCGGATGCGTTCCCCGTTGGCGCCGCTGGTGGATCAGGAGCCGGCGACCCTGGCGTTTGAGAAGACGGCTCTGCAGCACACGAGGGAGGAGCTACAGCATCACCGAAACGACGCGTGGATGGAATCGATGGACGATGCGGCGCGGACGGAGCAGCGAGAGTTGGGCCGGCGGGTGATGGGTCTGATGATGCGTTATATCGCGGGCGCGGACCTAGCCGTCCTGGAAGAGGCACGCCAGATCGGCCATACCTATGCGACGATGTCTCAACGGGCGGGGCTCAACCTGAGCCAGACACTCCAGGCGATGATGTTTTTCAGGGAGAACATCGTGGAGAGCATCCTTTTGCTGCCGGAATCAGTGCGAGCGAACCTGGACAACAACAAGCAGCTTTTGAGAAGCGTGAATGGCTTTTTGAATGCCGTGCTGATGGGGGTGTCGGAGTATTACGACGTGCGCTAGCGGACGACGTACCGGGCGGCCCAGTCGAGCAACTCGGTGCGGGCTTCTTCGGAGAGTTTTTCGGGGATCCGGACCTCGATCTTCACAAACAGATCGCCGCGTCCTTTTTCGGTTTTGATGCCCTGACCCTTGAGACGCAGGGTGCGGCCGGGTTGCATGCCGGCGGCGATAGGTACTTTTACGGACCGCCCGTAGGGGTCGGCGATCACGCGGCTGCCGCCCGTAGCGGCCTCGACCATGTCGATCGTTTCCGTACAGGTCACATCGTTGCCCTTGCGTTCGAAGCGTGGGTGCGGGGCCACCTCGAACCGGATGTACAGGTTGCCCCGGCCACCCGGGCCGGCCTGACCGCGCCCTTTGAGCCGGATCTTGAATCCGTTTTCCACGCCTTCGGGGACATCGATCCGGACGACGTCTCGGTCGGGCAGGGTGATCTCTCGTTTGCCGCCCTGGAGCGCCTCCTCGAAGGACAACGCCAGAGCGGACTCGATGTCGGCGCCTGGCGTTCGGCGGGCGCGCCGGCCCGGGGCGGGTTCGCCGCGCTGCTGGTTGAAGAATTGCTCGAACAGGTCCGACATATCCGAGAAGCCTCCGCCAGCTCCAGCATTGGGAGTATCTCCCGTCGTGTCGTAGCGGGCGTAGCCGCCATCGGGGGTACGGTAGAACCCCGACCGCCCGCCGTCGCCATTTAACGGGTTGCCGCCCATGCCGGCGTAGGGGTTCTTCCGCATCACGTCGTACTTTTTCCGCTTCTCGGGGTCGCCGAGAACGTCGTACGCTTCCTGGATCTCCTTGAATCGCTCCTCGGCGCCGGGCTTGCCCGGGTTTTTGTCCGGGTGAAACTGTCTCGCCAGCTTGCGATAGCCCTTTTTGATGGCATCCGCGTCCGCATCCTCGGCGATGCCGAGTACCGTGTAGTAGTTTTTGATCTTTGCGGCCATACGAATTACCAGGATGCGTGATGCGGATGGGTCGAGTTCGGGGCATCAGACCCCG
The DNA here is from genome assembly GCA_034439735.1 of Rhodothermales bacterium. NCBI lineage: Bacteria > Pseudomonadati > Rhodothermota > Rhodothermia > Rhodothermales > Rhodothermales bacterium. The sequence goes on from JAWXAX010000141.1 coordinate 11,829, forward strand.
AACCCGTCCCCGCTCCGCGCGCTAAGATACGGCGATTCGGACCGGCTTGCTGCTTTCCGCCTTCGGGACTTCAATCCGGAGCACGCCGTCGCGCATCGCTGCCTTGATGCCCGAGGGGTCGACCTCGGTCGTGAACTCGACCGTACGGGCGAAGCGGCCGGCCCAGCGTTCGCCGCGAACAGGCTTGTCGGTTTCCCCGCGGGGTGTGGCGCGTTCGCCGGAGAGCGCAAGGATTCCCTTTTCGAACGTGATCTCAACCTGTTCATGGGTGAGCCCGGGAAGGTCCACTTCGAGGATAAATCCCTCGGTCGTTTCGACGATATCGAGCCGGGGCGCCCAGGTTGGCGCGCCGTTTTCGCCGTGGATGGCCGGGCCTGCGGCGCGGTTGATGAGGCGATCGACCTCGCGCTGGAGCGAAGGCCGGCGGGAAACGGGGGTAAAATGGATGACTCGGTTCATTGTTGTAGGGGTTTAAGGTTCGGGGTTTAATGTTCGAGGTAAGTGGGTCGCTGTTTCGACTTCCCCCCAGGGGTCAAACCCGGTGCCAGGGTCGGGTTTCGGACATAATTTCAGTTACCGGTATGCCGGGCGTCACACGGACTGGCAGCCGGCCGGGCGGGCTGTCATAGGGGGTCTGACGTCGACGGCGAGAAGGGCTCTTGGGCGTCTGCCAGGATGACCCGTAAACTCACAAAAACGTCATACGCGGATCGATCCCCTGCCGTAGGTTTCGGTTGTTTCCGTCACCCCATCCACCTCCTTCGGGCACGCCACCACCATGGACCTCTCCGTCGTTCGAGACATCGCCATCGACATTGTCACCCAGGCCCGCGCCGGCATTCTCGCGCACGTGGAGGCCGGGTTTTCGTTCGAGAAGAAGTCGGACAACAGCTTCGTCACCACCGCCGACCTCGATGCCGAGCGCCTCATCCGCCAGCGGCTCGCGGAGCACTTCCCCGACCACGGCATCCTGGGCGAGGAGTTCGAGGCTTCGGCCAGCACGAGCGGCTATACGTGGGTGATCGACCCGATCGACGGGACACACAGCTTCCGCCACGGCATCCCGCTGTACGGGACGATGCTGGCGCTACTCGAAGGCGACACGCCCGTGGTATCGGTCATCGACCTCGCCGGCATCGGCCGCCTGTACGCCGCGGCGAAAGGGCTCGGCAGCACCCGCAACGGCCGGCCGATCCGCCTGCACCCACTGGGCTCCGCGCGCATCGAGGACGAAGTGATCGCCCTGGGCGAGCGCAAGCAATTCGTGTCCTGCGGCCTGGAGCGCGTCTACGACACCCTGATGACGGGCCACGACCACGCGCGGACCTATTGCGACTGCTTCGGCCACGCGCTGGCGGCCGAGGGGTCGGTTGGCGCGATGGTGGATTACAACATCCGCATCTGGGACAGCGTGGCGTCGGTGTTGCTGGTGGAGGAGGCCGGCGGGAAAACCATCTGCCTGGGCGAACGCCAGGATGGCGCGGAAAAACGCTACGACTGGGTCTTTGGGAAGCCGGAGGTGGTGGAATGGGTGCGATTGGCGATTAGCGATTAGCGAATAGACGATTAGAGATGGGGATTAAAACTGTACCCCTGTCCTCAGTACATACTCACTCCGGTATCCTGCCAGATACGAGCGGCCATCTCTGGCCGATGAAACGGTCCGGTTGGCCAGCAGGTGGGCATACAGGTTCTGACCTCCAAGTCGCCACTCTTTTCCGAGACCGAACGATACCATCATATTCCTCCGCGTAAAGCGATCGCCTGGACCAGGACCCCCAGCCGTCCACGCGGAATTGGCTCTTGAGCCTTTTATGTCAAATCGTGCATGCACCAGATAGCCCAACTCCGGGCCAAAAAGAACCTTCACGTACCGGGCATCAAACGCCAACAACATCCCGAGCGCGATATAATGTTGGGTCATTTGTGCACTAGCTTCAGGAAAAGCCACCAACCTATTGCTTCTATCAATGAGTAAACTGTACCTCACCCCCCAGTGTACGTCGATATCGGGGTTGATCTCTTTTTCCCGCCCTAGTCTGACACTCCAGGCAGGTATTACGCGCCCCTCATCACGAATTCCGACTTTGTAGTCTCGCTCGCCAGAAGAAACGCCTACATCTACAAAGAAAGGCTTCGATTGCGCATGGGCGATCGAGAGCAAAGAGGCAAGAAGAAGCGAGACGAGAAGGCCGGCTGTTCGCATGAAGGGCGCGTGTATAAAGTCTGCTTGAATCCACGAAGAACCTCCCCACCAAGATAACCTCTTACTCCCATCCAGACAACACTACTGACGAAACGAACGAGGCGACAAACGAAGTAAACCGGGGAACCATGCGCGCTTCGCTGATGGCGAAGTTGCGAGCAAGGAACAGCAAGTGAGCTATGCTCAACTGTTCTATGGATCCCCGATCGGGGTCGGGGATGACGGGGCGCTTTGAGCTCAAATAGTGCCATATAGGGCTTTAAAGGGCTACCAACCCATAATCTCAGCGGGTTACGCACAAGGCCACATCCTTGATCGCTAATCGCTAATCACAAATCGTTAATCGCTACTCCCCCCACGTACACCTCCGCCGCCGCCGGCCCCCCCCACGGGTAGAGCAGCGCCAGGGCATGGGGACTGTCGACCACCAGGAAGTCGGCGGCAGACCCTGTGGCGAGCCGGCCCCGGTCGGATAGCCCGAGGGCATCCGCCGCGTGCGCCGTGCCGGCCAGCAGCGCTTCTTCGGCGCTCATCCCCCCCAGGGCCATGCCGAGTTGCAGGCAGAGCGGCAGGCTGTAAAACGGACTGCTTCCGGGGTTGTGGTCGGTGGCGATGGCGATCTTCACGCCGACATCCAGCATCCCCCGCACATCTGGCAGGTGCTTGCGGAGAACCACCGTGGCGCCCGGAAGCAGCGTCGCGACCGTGGAGGAGGCGGCGAGCGCCTGCCAGTCGGCCGGCGTGGTTTGTTCAAGGTGATCGGCGGACAAGGCGCCCATCTCGGCCGCCAGGCGGGTGGCACCGGTGTGGGTGAGTTGTTCGGCGTGGACCTTATACGCAAGGCCATGGGCCGCGGCCGCCTCGAACAGGCGGCGGGTCTCCTCCAGCGTAAACGCCCCACGGTCGCAGAACACATCCACCGCCGTGGCCAGGCCCTCGCGGGCCACCTCCGGGATGAGGTCCCGGCAAAACATCTCCACATACGCCCTCCGGTCCCAGCCGGCGGGGATGACGTGGGCAAGCAGGGTCGGTACGATGTGCTGGGGCGTTTCCGCGGCAAGCCGGCGGATAACGCGCAGCATCTTCAGCTCCTGCTCCGGCTCCAATCCGTAGCCAGATTTGATTTCGAGGGTCGTCACGCCCTGGGCCAGCATATACCGCGCCCTGTCCAGCGCGCCGGCCAGCAGTTCGTCCTCCGATGCCGCGGCCGTGGCGCGGACGGTGTTGTGGATGCCCCCGCCGGCCTCCAGGATGGCCTCGTACGTCTCGCCCCGCGCACGGCGCAGGTATTCATCCACCCGCAAGCCGGCCCAGACGAGGTGCGTGTGGCTGTCCACCAGCCCGGGCAGCACCGCCCGGTTACGGAGGGAGACGAGCGTCACGTCATCGAGGTAGGCATCCGGCAGTTCCGCCGTCGGCCCGACCCAGACGAAACGGCCGTCTTCGACCACCATCGCCGCGTTGGGAATGCGGTCGACGGGGGTGTAGAGTTCGGATATTTCGTTGAAGAGGAGCATGTTCTCACGCGAACGTCATCCCCCGATCAGGTCGGGGGTAGGCTCTGGGCCCCGCCCCAGTACCCAGCGGGGTTTGCTATCCTGCTCTGGGTCCTGGATCAAGTCCAGGATGACTATGATGTAGAACTACTGCTTTTTAATCGTTACTCACAAATCGCTAATCGCTAATCGCTACTCTTCTCCCCGATCCAACCCCCGCTCCCGGGCCACCTCCACGGCCCGGTCGTATCCGGCGTCGGCGTGGCGCATGACGCCTGTGCCGGGGTCGTTGACGAGGACGCGGGCGAGGCGTTCCCGTGCGTCGTCGGAGCCGTCGGCGACACACACCTGGCCGGCGTGGAGGCTGTAGCCCATCCCGACTCCGCCGCCATGGTGGAAGCTGACCCAGGCGGCGCCGGAGACGGCGTTGAGGGCGAAGTTGAGCAGCGGCCAATCGGCCACGGCATCGCTGGTATCGATCATGGCCTCGGTCTCGCGGTACGGGCTGGCGACGCTGCCGGAATCCAGGTGGTCCCGCCCGATGACAATCGGGGCGTCGAGTTCGCCGCGGCGGACCATCTCGTTGAACAACAGACCGGCCTTATCCCGCTCCCGGTACCCGAGCCAGCAGATCCTGGCCGGAAGGCCCTGGAACTTGAAGGTCTTCACCCCCTCGTTGAGCCATCGGTGCAGGCCGGCGTCGTCGGGGAATAGGGTTTTAAGGGCCTCGTCGGTTTTGTAGATGTCCCGCGGATTGCCCGACAGGGCCACCCAGCGAAACGGCCCCCGGCCTTCGCAAAACTGGTCGCGGATAAACGCCGGCACAAACCCCGGGTAGGCGAAGGCGTCGGCGAAGCCGCCCTGGCGGGCCATCGCGCGGAGGTTGTTGCCGTAGTCGAAGGCCACGGCGCCGGCGGACTGCATGGCGACGATGGCCTCGCAGTGCCGGGCCATGGCGTCGAATACGCGTTTCTTGTAGCCGGCGAGGTCCTTCGCCCGCAGCTCGTCCGGGTCTTCATCGGCGGCGAGGATGGGGATGTAGCCCACGAGCGGGTCGTGCGCACTGGTCTGGTCCGTCACGAGGTCCGGGATGAAACCGATGCGCACCATCTGCGGGAGGATGTCGGCGGCGTTGCCCAGGAGGCCGATGCTGAGGGGTTTGCCGGCGGCCTTCGCGACTTCGGCGCGGTGGATGGCGTCGTTGAGGTCGCGCGTCCAGGTGTCCAGGTAGCCGGTTTCGATGCGCCGCTGGATGCGGGCGGGGTCGATTTCGACGACGAGGACGACCCCGCCGTTGAGGGTGACGGAGAGCGGCTGGGCGCCGCCCATCCCGCCGAGGCCTGCGGTGACGGTGATCGTCCCCTTCAGGCTTCCGCCGAAGTGTTTTCGGCCGGCGGAGGCGAAGGTCTCGTAGGTCCCCTGAAGGATGCCCTGGGTGCCGATGTAGATCCAGCTGCCGGCGGTCATCTGGCCGTACATCATGAGGCCGAGTTTATCGAGCCGGTCGAACTCGTCCCAATTCGCCCACTGCCCGACCAGGTTGCTGTTGGCGAGGATGACGCGGGGGGATTGGGGGAAGGTGCGGAAGACCCCGACGGGCCGGCCGGACTGGACGAGCAGGGTCTCGTCGTTCTCCAGCCGGTCCAGCACGGCGATGATCCGGTGGTAATCCTCCCACGTCCGCGCCGCCTTCCCGCGCCCGCCGTAGACGATGAGTTCGTCGGGCTTCTCGGCGTTGGCGGGGTCCAGGTTGTTCATCAGCATCCGCTTGGCGGCTTCCTGGATCCAGCCTTTGGCGGTTTTATGGGGGCCTGTGGGGGCGTGGATGGGTGTCATGGTAGGGTGTGTATGGGCGGTCTCAATACTCAGCGCGACATGTCACCCTGCCGGCACTGAGCGAAGCCGAAGTGAGCGCCAGCGAAGGGTCCTCGAGCGGCAGTAGGTGCCAGCTGGATCCCTGTTTGAGGATCGCGCCGGCTGGACTGGTAATACCCGATGCGAAAATCTGCCGGTTTAAGATCCTTCGCTGATGCTGCTAATGACATCGCGTGTAGAGACGCCCCGGCGGGGCGTCTTAGGCACAAGATCGAAATCTAGCATTCTGTCATTCCGAATCGTTCAGAGACGCCCCACCGGGGCGTCTCTACCCCATGTCACCCTGAGCGGTAGCGAGGGGTCTTCGAGCGGCAGTCGATTCCCGTCGGATCCTTGTTTGGAGATTGCGATGGTTGGACTGGTAATGCCCGATCCAAGGTTCTGCCTGCTTAAGATCCCTCGCTAACGCTCAGGATGACCATTTAACCCCCCCGCCATCCGCGCCGCGATAAACGTCCACATCGCCGCGGCGGCGAGGCGGGCGGTGCGGTTGTCGAGGTCGTAGATGGGGTTGACCTCGGTGATCTCGAAGATGCGGCTGCGCGGGTCGGCGCCGGCGAAGTCCGCGATGTGGAGCAACTGGGAGGCGCTCAGGCCGGCGGGGTTGGGGGCGCTGACGCCGGGTGCGTCGGCGGCGGTGACGACATCCATGTCGATCCCCCAGAAAATGGCTTTCGCCGTCAGCTCCAGCGCCTCGTGCAGCACTTCGTCGATCCCCAGAAAACCCAGCTCGTCCAGCGGAATGCCGCGCACGCCCAGGCGCTCCAGGTAGGCCGCGTAGGTGGGTGAGTTCGCGAAACGCTGGTAGCCAATCTCAAAAAACAGCTCCGGACGCAAAAACCCCTCCTCGAGGAGCTGCCGGTAGGGCGTGCCGCTGTTACGCGGCGTGTCGGCGCGGACGTCGAAGTGGGCGTCGATGTTGAAGGCGAGTGGGTTCGGTGATTCCATGGCCAGGGCCGAGGCGTCCGGGTACGACACATCGTTGCCGCCGCCCAGCACGATGAGCGATTTGCCATCGCGCAGAATACGACGGACGATCTCGCGGTGGCGGTCGTGGATCTCTTCCAGGG
>JAWXAX010000142.1 GCA_034439735.1 Rhodothermales bacterium
CAGCCCGGCGGCAACCCGGCGCTCAAGCCCGAGCGGGGCCGATCTTACGAGGCCGGCCTGCGCTGGCAGCCGGGGCGATTCGCGCTGCGCCCGTCCGCCGAAGTCACCTATTTCGTTCAACACACGCGCGATCAGATCGTGTGGCAGCCGGTGTCGGGCGTCGTATGGTCGCCCGAGAACATTGCCCGCGTTCATGCGCGGGGCATCGAAGCCTCGGCCGGCCTCCGGAGTCCGGGCCGGCTGGCACTCGAGGCCGAGGCGTCGTATACGCTGACGGACGCGCGGGACTGGTCGGACCCCTCCGGCGCGTCGTTCAACCGGCAGGTCCGGTACGTGCCTCGCCATCTGGCGCGGGTGTATATCGGCGCTGGCTGGCGGCGCCAGGGCTGGTCGGTGTCTGTCGACGTAGCCAGCCGGTACACGGGCCGGCGGTTTGTTACGACCGACGAGACCCAGGCGTTGGAGGCGTATCTGCTGGCCGACGCCGGCGTTCGGGTCGGCCGGCGCATCGGGCCGGCACGGCTCCGGGTCGGCGCCCATCTGGAAAATATGCTGGATACCGCCTACGAGGGCATCAAGGGGTACCCGATGCCACCGCGCCGGCTGGTGCTGACGGCGCGGCTTGCCCTGTAGCCCGTCCTCATTTCCGTTTTTCTAACCGACGGTATGCTCGGCTTATAAGGGAGACGCAATGTGTTGCGTCAAGGAGACGCAAAGTGTTGCGTCTCTACGATTCGGGAACGGGCGTTTTTGCCCGTTTAGGACCGTCGCTGCGTAACGTCATCCCGAATACGTTCTACCCTGCTTTTCCTGTTTCCATTTTCCTCATTCCTATCTCCTCATGCACAATACACTCCTTCGCGCCGGCCTCGTCGTGGCGCTTCTTGCCTCGTCATCTACCCTCGCCTTCGCCCAGTCGGAACCCATTGCCCTTTTCGTCGGCAATCAGGGCAATTTTTCTGATGCCAACGGGACGGTGACCGTCATCGACCCCAACACGCTCGGGGCGACGCAAGATGCCGTTCCGAACCTGAACACGCTGGTCCAGAGCATCGCCCTGCATAAGGGGACGGCGTATGTGATGGCGAACACGTCGGACCGGATCGATCTGTTTGACGTCGATTCCCGGGAGCGGACGGGCCAGATCGCCGGCGTTCCGAGTCCGCGGTACCTGCGCGTCGTCGGGGCGGACAAAGCCTATGTTTCCAACCTGTTCGACGCCACGGTGACGATCATCCGGCTGTCGGATGCCAGCGTCCAGGGCACGATTCCGGTGGGTGATAACCCCGAGGCCATCGCCGTCGCCGGCGGGCGGGTCTATGTGGCCAACCACGGTTTTGGGGCCGGGACGACACTCACCGTCATCGACCCCTTGACCGACGTGGTAGTGGAAACCGTGACGCCGGGGTGCGACGGACCGCGCATGCTGGAGGGTGATCTGGAGGGGGATCTGTGGGTGATGTGCACCGGCAATACCGTGTACAACGACGACTTCACCGAGATCATCTCGCAGTCGAACGGACGGGTGGTCGTGCTGGCCGGCGGAACGGGAGATGTCGTCGCCAGCTTCGACGCCACGAGCCAGCTCGGGACGGGCATCGGGGGGCAGGATGTGTATTACGACGCCGTCAGCCGGCGCTTTCTTGTCATCGAAGGGATGTCGCTGCTGGCATTCGATACGGCGTCCAATGTGTCGCTTCCGACCGTTTCGATCCCCGGCTCCGAGGCCCTCGGCGCCGTGGCGTACGACGACGTGACGAGCCGGTTTTTTGTGGGCCGGCTGAATGGCTTCACCGAGGCCGGGTTTGTCTCCGTCCACGATACGCAAGGGAGAGAGGTAGGCCGTGCCGCCGCCGGCATCGCCCCGTCGTCGATTGCGTTGTGGACGGGCGGATCGCCGGTCGCGACCGAGTCGCCAGAAATCCCTCGCCCATTCGCGCTGTCGCCCGGCTACCCGAATCCGTTTCGCGGGGCGGTTGCCATCGGGTTTCAGGTAGATGTCCCGGCTTCGGTTCGGCTGGCGGTATACAACCTGCTCGGCGAACGCGTGGCGGTGTTGGCGGAGGGCGTGTATCCGGCCGGGGCGCACGAGGTTAGGTGGGCGCCCGGCTTGTCGTCGGCTGGCGTGTACATAAGCCGGCTGGAAGTAGAAGGCGTTTCGGTGTCACGCCCGCTCACCTATGTCCGATAATCGCATGCGCATCTGCATCGATCGGTGCCTCTGCCATGGGCGGACGTTTGGCGAGATCAAAAAAATTGCCAGGGAGGCCGGCGATACGACCCTCGAAACGCTGCAACGCCGCGGCGTCTGCGGCGCCGGCTGCGGCCGGTGTCATCCGTATGTGAAGCGGATGCTGCGTACCGGGGAGACGGAGTTTCAAGAACTGGTGGGCGGGGACTGGTAGGGAGGTCTATTCGCTACACTCATCAGTCGCATGGCTCGTGTCTCCACTTCGTCTCCGGTAAGCCGGCGACTTTGGTCGAGATGACATTGATTTTTTGGGCTGCAGCCTCTTTCACTTTTCACTTTTCACTTTTCACTTTTCACTTTTCACTTTTCACTTTTTCCCCCATCCGCCGCCGCCCGGTGTTTCGATCCGGAGGCGGTCGCCGGCTTCGAATCGGCGCGAGAATTTGCCTGGGAGCGGGGTTTCCGCACCGTCGGGGTGGATGAGCGTGTTGCGGCCGGTGGTGCCGTCCTGTCCGCCGGCGAGTCCGGGCGGTCCCTGTCGCCGCCGTTCGCTCAGCATGGTGACGGTGGCGGGCCCGAGGAAGAGGTATTCCCGTACGATGCCGTCGCCGCCATTGTGGAAGCCCGCGCCTCCGCTGCCGGCGCGGAGGGCGTAGCGCGTGACGCGGAAGGGGTAGTTCATCTCCAACGCCTCGACGGGCGTGTTGCGCGTATTGGTCATGTGCACCTGCACGCCGCTTAGTCCATCCGCATTCGGGCCGGCGCCCATCCCTCCGCCGATGGTTTCGTAGTAGGCGAAAGGCGTCCTATCGGCCCGTGCGCCGCCGATGGTCAGGTTGTTCATCGTGCCCTGCGAGGCTGCCGGCACGCGGTCCGGCATGGCTTGAGCGAGCGCCCCGAGAGCGACATCTACGATCCGTTGCGAAGTCTCGACATTGCCGCCGGCGACGGCGGCAGGCGGACGGGCGTTGACGAGGCAGCCGGC
>JAWXAX010000143.1 GCA_034439735.1 Rhodothermales bacterium
TCCTCCTCCTCCGCCGCCCATTCCCGTGGTGCCGATTCATCAGCCGGCGCCCGCCCCGATACCACTCCCTCCGCCATCGCCCGACGAACCTCGACCCGTGCCGGCGTTTATCCATCGCGGGCTCGACTGGCTGGCCGCCGCCCAGCTCGAAAATGGCGGTTGGGGCGCCGGTTCGCATGCCCATCAGGAAATCACGGACCCCCAAGCCGTCGTCGCCGACCCGGCCACGACCGCCTTCGCGGCGATGGCGTTGCTCCGCACCGGCAGCACGCCGGCGTCCGGCCCCTACCGCGAGCACGTCCTCAAAGCCGTACGATTCCTCGTCGAACAGGTCGAGGCGCATCCCATCGGCCATCCCAACATAACCGATCTAACCGGCACCCAGCCGCAGTCGAAACTCGGCCAGAACATCGATGTCTCGATGACCGCGCAGTTCCTGACGCAGGTGCTACCGCACCTGGGCGGAGATGCCGTGTTGGCCGGCCGCGCGCAGCGGGCGCTGGGTATCTGTCTGAACAAACTTTCGGCGACCCAGGCGGCCGATGGCAGCTGGAACGATCAGGGGGGATGGGCGGCCGTGCTGCAGTCGGCCATGGCGAACAATGCGTTTGAGATGGCGCAGGAAGCCGGCATGGACGTGGATGAGGAAGCCCTCGAGAAGTCGCGCCGCTACCAGCGCAGCAACGTAGACGCCGAGACGGGCGCGGTGCGGACGGAAAGCGCCGCCGGCATCTCGCTCTATTCGATCGCCAGCAACCAGCGCGCGACGGCTAAGGACGCGCAGGAAGTCCGCCAGGCCATGGAAGACGCCAAACAACGCGGCGACCTGGCCCCGAGCGCCGCGCCGTCGGCCCAGAGCCTCGAACAACTGGGCTATACGGCGGACAAAGCGAAGGAGCTGGAGGATGCCTACCGCCAGAACGAAGCCACGAAGGCGATGCTCAACGACGACGCCGTACTCCAGGGGTTTGGCAACAACGGCGGCGAGGAGTTTCTGAGTTATATGATGACCAGCGAGTCGCTCGCCAAAAGCGGTGGCGAGGACTGGAGCGTCTGGTACCAGAAGATGTTCGAGCGCCTCTCCGCTGTGCAGAACGGCGACGGCAGCTGGTCCGGCCACCACTGCATCACAAGCCCGGTGTTTTGCACGGCGGCCGTGATTATGACGATGCTGGCAAAAAATGAAAAGTTAAAAGTGAAAAGTTAAAAGTGAAAAGTTAAAAGTGAAAAATTAAAGTGAAAAGTGGGGATAAAAGTGGAGATAAAAGTGAAAAGTGAAGATGCAAAGATCTCCATGGCCTGATTTCTATTTTGCATTTTGCATTTTACACTTTGCATTTATTCCCCTCTTCCTCGCTTCCTGTGGGCAGCCTTCGGTTCAAGACCGGGCCGAGGGGCTGCTCGCGGGGGCGGAAGCGTATCTGTGGGCGCAACAGGGGGAGGATGGCGGATGGCACAGCGCCACCCACGGCATTGTGCGGGGCGGCGAGGCGTGGACACCGTTTATCCTCCACGCTCTGGGCGATGGGCCAGGACGCGAATTGGCGCTGGAGTTCCTCCGAAGCCGGCTCGACTCCGCCGGCGCCCTGGGTCGGTCGAGCCCGATTGTCCTCGAATATCCCAACTACGCCACCGCGTTGGCGCTGCGTGTGTTGAAGGACGATCCCGACATAGCCGGCCGGATGCGGGCCTACCTGCTCGGCCAGCAGTTCGGGCCCGGGCGAGGCATTTCGGAGGATCATCCCGCCTTCGGAGGGTGGGGATTCGGGGAGGTAGGATTGCCGGCGGGCAGCGTGGGTCATGTCGACCTCTCCCATACCCGTCGGGTGCTGGAGGCCCTGCGCGAGGCGGGCGGGGCGTCCGACTCCGTCTACACCCGGGCGCAGGTTTTTCTGGATCGTCTGCAGAACCGCGGCCGGCCCACGTACGACGGCAGCTTTTATTACGCCCCGCTAGCCGTGTTCGCCAACAAAGGCGGCTTCACGGCCGACTCGGCCGGCGCGCCGGTCTACCGCGGCTACGCCACCGCCACCTGCGACGGACTCCTGGCGCTGCTCGCGGCCGGCGTGCACCGGGAGGATCCGCGCGTGCGGGATGCCCATGCCTGGATACTGGCCCATCCGAGGCTCGACGCTCCCGAGGGGATCCCTGAAAACGAGCCGGCTGGCTGGGATCGCGCGATGGTGTTTTACCACCTGATGGTACGCGCCGAGGTGTACGCCGCGATGGGCGGTCCGGAGGGCTGGCGGGAGGAGATCATGGCGCTGCTCGAAACCCGGGTCTGCGATGACGATTCGTTTGTCAATCCGGCTGGAGCCCCGAACAAAGAGGACGACCCGCTGCTCGCGACGACTTTTATGGTGCGGGCGCTGAGGGCGGTGCTCGAATGATGGCCGCGCTGGGTGGGTTTCGGGCAGGGAGAGCTGGAGAAGATCGGCTACAGGAACTGAGTGCGGGTGCTGGAGGCGACGTGGGGGTGACGGGGTATAAAAAAACCTGCGCCGGAGGCCGGAGCAGGTTTTGGATGTTCGTGTGGAGATAAGGGGAGTCGAACCCCTGACCTCTGCAGTGCGATTGCAGCGCTCTACCAACTGAGCTATATCCCCGTGGTGAGCCCCTCAAACCGAGGGGTCCGCCGGCCGGTTCCGGGGGCGGTCGAGACCAGGCCCTTGAGGTCTACAAGCGGGCCAGAGATGAAATGTAACACACCTTCGGAACAGGCCGATACCCCCTCTCGTAACCCACACGTATGTAACACGTGTAACCCGCACGACCATGCAGAAGAAGCTCACCATTACCATCGACGAAGCCATCTACGACGGCTTGTACCGGGTGGTCGGCGCCGGCAATATCAGTCAGTTCATCGAACGGCTGTTGCGGCCGCACGTGATCCAAGATCAACTCGACGCGGCTTATGCCGAGATGGCGGCTGACACAGCACGCGAGGGGGAGGCGCTCGAATGGGCGGAGGCCCATGTAGCCAACACGGGAGATGGGGCTACAGATGAAACGTGGTGACGTCTGGTGGGTCAATTTTGACCCTTCGCTCGGGGGCGAGACCCAGAAAAAGCGCCCGGCAGTCGTTGTAAGTAACGATGCCTCGAACCGCCACTTGAACCGGGTCCAGGTCGTTCCGGTCACTTCTACTGTAGACCGCCTTTATCCGAGTGAAGCACTCGTGGAGATCGGGAATCACAAGGGAAAGGCGATGGCTGACCAGCTGGCAACGGTGAGCAAACTGCGTCTACTCAGTAAAATGGGAACGATTTCCCCGGGCGAACTCCAGGCGATCGAGCGGGCTATACGGGTGCAGCTCGGAATGATCTGACCTGCCGCCCTATCCGTACCAGACCCTGGGGTTTCCCCTGGCACGATGGGGCGCGGGCTCGATACCCTGGACACGATGTATCGTGTCCCTACGGGGGTGAATCATCGTCGGGGCATCACATTGTTCATTTCTGGCGAATCCACTCGGAAAAAGCCCATCCACCGAACAAAATTCAGTACCCCCCGGTATCAGTAGCCCTTCTCGACTTGCCATCTTTTGACAGCCCAGACTATGAGCACCACGCCTGACAAACGGGACTATTTCGGCGCCAAAGCCACTTTCGAAACGGGTTCGGGCCCGGCGTACATCTACCGGCTGGATCACCTCGCGAAATCCTTCCCCGGCATCCAGCGCCTTCCTTTCTCCATCAAGGTGCTTCTGGAGGCTGCCCTACGCGAGTGTGACGGGTTTCTGGTGACGAAGGAAGATGTCGAACGCCTCGCCACGTACAACCCGAAGGCGCCGGCTCAGGAAGAGATCCCATTTATGCCGGCGCGTGTGTTGTTGCAGGACTTCACGGGCGTGCCCGCCGTCGTCGACCTCGCGGCGATGCGTTCGGCCATGGCCCGCCTCGGCGGGGACCCGGACGAGATCAACCCGGGCGTGCCGGTGCACCTGGTGATCGACCACTCGGTGCAGGTGGATGCCTACGGCGGCAAAAACGCGCTCCAGATCAACGCGGGGTTCGAGTTCGAGCGCAACGCCGAACGGTATGAGTTCCTCCGCTGGGGCCAGCAGGCGTTCGACAACTTCGGCGTCGTGCCGCCGGCGTCGGGCATCTGCCACCAGGTAAACCTGGAGTACATCGCCCGCGCCGTATGGACCCGCCCCGAGGCAGACGGGCTATCGGTCGCCTACCCGGATTCGCTTGTCGGCACCGACAGCCACACGACCATGATCAACGGCCTGGGCGTCGTCGGTTGGGGCGTGGGTGGGATCGAGGCGGAGGCCGTTATGCTCGGCCAGCCGGTCTACATGCTCATCCCGCAGGTCGTCGGCTTCCGCCTCACGGGGAAGTTACACGAGGGCGCCACGGCGACCGACCTCGTGCTGGCCGTCACACAGATGCTCCGCGCCTACGGCGTCGTCGATAAGTTCGTCGAGTTTTTCGGTCCGGGCCTCAGCCGGCTGACGGTGCCGGACCGCGCCACCATCGCCAACATGGCGCCCGAATACGGCGCGACCATGGGCTTCTTCCCGGTGGACAGCGAGACCATCGACTTCCTCCGACGCACGGGCCGCGACGAGTCCATCGTCCAGCTCGTCGAGCGCTACACAAAAGAGCAGGGCCTCTTCCGGACAGACGCCACGCCGGACCCCGAGTTTATCGACATCATCACGCTCGATCTCGCGTCGGTCGTCCCGAGCCTCGCCGGCCCCAAGCGGCCGCAGGACCGCATTCCGCTGTCCGATGTCCAACGCGTGTTCGCGACGTCCCTCAAGACGCCGCCCGGCCCGAAAGGCTTTGGCTTGAGCTCCGAGGCGGTGGCCAAAACAGGGAAATACCAGGACGATAAAGGCATCATGCTGGACATGGCCCATGGCGACGTGGCCATCGCGGCCATCACGAGCTGCACGAACACGAGCAACCCGTCGGTGATGATCGGCGCCGGCCTCGTGGCGAAAAAGGCCGTCGAGCGCGGCCTGACGGTGAAGCCGTTCGTCAAAACCAGCCTCGCGCCGGGGTCGAAGGTCGTTACCGACTACCTGGAGGCCGCCGGCCTGCAGCCGTACCTCGATCAGCTTGGCTTTAACGTCGTCGGCTACGGCTGCACGACGTGTATCGGCAACTCGGGCCCGCTCAACGAGCCGGTCGTGAAGGCCATCAAGGAGGGCAACCTCATCGTCTCCGGCGTGTTATCGGGCAACCGCAACTTCGAGGGTCGCATCCACCCGAACGTCCAGGCCAACTTCCTCGCCTCGCCGCCCCTCGTGGTGGCGTACGCGCTGGCCGGGACGGTGGACATCGACCTCACGAAGGACCCGCTCGGGACGGACACCGCCGGCAAGCCGGTGTACCTGAAGGAGATCTGGCCGACCAGCAAGGAGATCCAGGAGGCGGTTAGCCGCTTCCTCACGCCGGCGATGTTCAAGAAAGAGTACACGGGCATCGAGACATCGAACGAGGATTGGAACCGGATCAAGATCCCCGAGGGCTCCATCTACGAGTGGAGCACGGAGTCGACCTACATCCAGGAGCCGCCGTATTTCGATCACCTAACCCGGGTAACCCCTACGATCGCGCCGATCCGTAGCGCGCGCGTACTGGGCATCTGGGGGGATTCGACGACGACGGACCACATCTCCCCCGCCGGCGACATCAAGGACGACGGGCCTGCCGGCAAGTATCTGGCCGCCAACGGGGTGTCGTATCTCGACTTTAACTCCTTCGGCTCCCGCCGCGGAAATCACCAGGTGATGATGCGCGGCACGTTTGCCAATATCCGCATCAAAAACAAACTCCTCCCCGGCACGGAAGGCGGCATCACGAAGTATCTCCCGACGGGTGAGACGCTTTCGATTTACGACGCGTCGATGAAATACCAGGCCGTTGGCACGCCGCTCATTCTGTTCGCCGGCAAGGACTACGGGATGGGCTCCAGCCGCGACTGGGCGGCGAAGGGCACGATCCTCCTCGGAGTGAAGGCCGTCATCGCCGAGAGCTTCGAACGCATCCACCGCTCGAACCTGATCGGGATGGGGGTGCTGCCACTCCAGTTCAAAAACGGCGAGACCTACGCCTCACACGGTCTGGATGGCACAGAGACGTTCGACGTGCCGGTGACGGATGACGTGAAACCGCGGCAGGACATCGCGGTGACGGCAACGAAGGCGGACGGCTCGAAGGTGTCGTTTACGACCACCTGCCGGCTCGATACGCTGGTTGAGGTGGATTATTACCGCAACGGCGGGATCCTGCA
>JAWXAX010000144.1 GCA_034439735.1 Rhodothermales bacterium
CGATGCGGGAGCTGAGCGACCTCCTCTAGACTGGCGAAGTGCTCGGCTTAAGGAGGTTTATTCGCTTCGCTCATCAGTCGCTGCGCTCGTGTCTCCGCTTCCCCCCGATAAATCGGGTGTACGGTCGAGATGACATCGCTTTGGGGGACGTTTCAACTCCTGATTCGCATGAATAGCGAATAGCGACGGGGAGATTCTGTACATTATGGGCTGGCAATCTTCGAGCTTCTGACCGCAATCCGATGACACGACGCGTTTTCCCCTTTGTCCTGCTTCTCCTCTCGGCCCTCTCACCCGCCACCACTTCGCCTACCATGGCGCAAACCGGCCGCACGCCGGCGCCGGCGCGGAACGGCATGGTTGTCAGCAGCCACTACCTTGCGTCGGAAATCGGAAACGAAGTGCTGCAAAACGGGGGCAACGCGGTCGACGCCGCCGTGGCGACGGCATTCGCGCTGGCCGTGACGCTCCCTTCCGCCGGCAACATCGGCGGCGGCGGCTTCCTGGTCTACCACGGCGCCGATGGCGTCACGACCTCCTTCAACTTCCGCGAAAAAGCGCCGCTGGCCGCCACGGAGACGATGTACCTGGACGGCCAGGGCAACATCCGCAACAACAGCAACCACGAAGGCGCGCTGTCGGTCGGTGTGCCCGGCACAGTCGCCGGCCTCGAACTGGCCCACAAACGCCTCGGCTCGAAATCCTGGGCAGAACTCGTCGAGCCGGCCGTCCGCCTGGCGCAGGAAGGCTTCCCATCCACCTGGGATATGCAGGGCTATCTCGAATGGCTCGAATCCAACCCGGATCGCTACCCGTCGACCTCCCGCGCCTTCCTCAAACCAGGCAACAAACGCTACGAACCGGGGGAGCTGTGGAAACAGCCGGACCTCGCCGAGTCGCTCAAACGTATCCGCGACAACGGACGCGACGGGTTCTACAAAGGAAGGACGGCCAAACTACTCGCCGACTTCATGAAGGCAAACGGGGGGATTATCACGGAGGAAGACCTCGCGCGCTACGAAGCCGTCGAGCAGCCGCTCATCCACGGCACCTTCAGGGGCTTCGATGTCTACTCCATGGCGCCGCCCAGCTCCGGGGGCATCGCGCTCGTCGAAATGCTCAACATCCTGGAAGGCTACGACCTTGACGCGATGGGCCACAACTCGGCCGCCTACATGCATGTCGTCACCGAAGCCATGCGCCGCGCCTATGCGGACCGCGCCATGCACGTCGGAGACCCGGCGTTTAATCCGAACATGCCGGTGGATCGCCTGATATCGAATGCCCATGCGGATGCCTTGCGGCAGACGATCAACCTCGACCGGGCCTCCGTCAGCGACCCCACCCTCTTTAACGAAGCCTACGAAAGCGAGGAAACCACACACTTCTCGGTGGTCGACGCCGCCGGCAACGCAGTCTCCCTCACCTACACCCTGGAGAACTCCTACGGCTCGTCGATGGTCGTCGAAGGCGCCGGCTTCCTGCTCAACAACGAAATGGGAGACTTCAACCCGGTCCCGGGCAAGACGACTACCACGGGCCAGATCGGCACCCCGCCGAACCTCGTCGCCCCCGGCAAACGCATGCTCTCGAGCATGACGCCGACGATCGTCGCGAAGGACGGCAAGCCGGTGCTCGTCATCGGTACGCCCGGCGGCCGCACCATCATCAACACGGTCCTCCAGGTGGTGCTGAATGTCGTCGAACACGAAATGAACGTCGCCCAGGCGATCGAGGCCCCGCGCTTCCACCACCAGTGGCTGCCGAATGAGACGATCATCGAGCGCTGGGGCATGTCGCGGGACACCCGCGCCCTCTACGAATCAAAAGGCCACACGGTGAAGGAACGCGGCCAGATCGGGCACGCGATGGGGATCTACATCGACTACGACGAAAAGCTGCTCTACGGCGCGTCAGACTCGCGCGCATTTGACGGACGAGCGGTAGGGCACTGAACGATTACAGATCACACATTAAAGATTATCGGAGGAGATTCTCGGGCGATTCATCAACCAGACATCGGAGGCCGGCCATGAGAACTGTGCCTATCTTGCTCCTGATCGTTGCCATGGGGCTGGCGCCCTGCGCCGCCGCGCAGCCGGCGGTGGAGGTCGCCCGCCAGTCGCTCCAGCAGATCAAGGGGTTCTACCTCACGGTGGACATCGAAGGCAGCCGGGGCCTGACGGAGGAGGATGTGCTGGACGTGGCGACGATCCGCCGCAATGTTGCCGAAAGACTAACCGACGCCGGCCTCCACATCATCGAAGCCACCGAGGTGGTGGATGTCGCCCGCGTCCCGAACCTGTACGTCCATATCAACATGCTCGACGCCGGCCAGGGCATCGTGCCCTTCGCGATCAACACCCAGTTCTTCCAGGAAGTGCGCCTCGCCGAACAGCGGGCCCCCACCATCGCCTCCACGTGGGACACCGGCCTTGTCGGCGTCGTCTCGTACGACACGCTGGAGCTCATCGGGGAGTCGGCCGTGACGTCGGTGACGAACTTCATCGACGACTTTCAGTCGGCCAATCGGTGAAGCGGTTCAAGGGTTAATGATTAAGATCACTTCCCTTTCCATTAAACCTTAATAAATTGTTGCGACTTGCGTATTGCATAATGAGCAAGTCATCCCCGCGCAGGCGGGGACCCAGAAAAATGCCAGTCTGATGGCTGGATTACTTCGTAAGTCGCTTCGCTCGTTTCCCGCCTTCGCGGGA
>JAWXAX010000145.1 GCA_034439735.1 Rhodothermales bacterium
CTGCTGGCTTCGGGCCTCGGCATCGAGGCGTATATCGAAAACGACGTCAACGCCGCCGCGCTGGCCGAGTACTTCTACGGCGTGGGCGCCGGCGCCCACTCGTTGGCGTATCTGACGGTCAGCACCGGTGTCGCCGCCGGGTTTGTGGTGCAGGGGCAGGTGCTCCGGGGCTTCCGGCATTCGGCGGGTGAGATGGGGTTTTTTGTCCCCGACCCCGCACATCTGGATGGAGACTGGCGGCCGAACGGCTGCCTGGAACTGACGGCGGCCGGCGTGGGCCTCGCAAAATATTGGGCGCTTCACACGGGCAATACGGACGCGACGGCCATTGATGTGTTCGCGGCGGCGCGTGAACGGAATGAACACGCCGGCTGGCTCGTACAGCGTGCGGCGGACTACCTGGCGCAGACGGCCATCGCGATAGCCGCGGTGCTTAATCCGGAGGTACTCGTGCTGGGCGGTAGCATCGCCCAGCACGAGCCACTGGTACAACAACGCATCGAACGGCAGGTGGCGCGGGCCTTACCGTTTGCTCCGCGCATCGTCGGCTCTTCGTTCGAAGGCAATGCGCCGATGGTCGGCGCACTGGCGATCGCCGCACGCGCCACGGCGCGTTGAGCGGGATTATTCCTTGTAGCTGTCGTTCTTCAGGAGGTAAATCCGGACCGTCTTCGGCTTACCGTTTGCGTCGCGATCCACAATTTTGAACTTGGCCTGCAGCGGCCGATTGGGCGCTTTACGGCTAACAAGCAGATCCATCTTTTTGAGCTTGCCCAGCAGGCCCGTGCGCTGCGGGATGGACAACTCCACGAAGATCGTCTTGTCGTCCAGTTTCATCGCCTTCTCAATGATCTCGTCGTACAGCGGATTCTTCCGTCCGGGCTTCTTCCCATTCGAGCCCTTCAGGTCTTTCTCCATCGCTTCAATGGTAGTGGTGCTGATCTTCAGTTTCGGGGTTGCGGTTGCCATGATAACTATGCGAGGTTATGTGAATGTGACTGATGGTAAAATAGTTCTTTATATGTTGAAATGTAAATACTCTGCCTTGATGACTGGTTAGACCATGGTGAGATAATCGGGTTCGTCACATCATTGATTTGTCAGTTTAAAGGATACAAACGAATGGTAAATCCGAGGAGGACCTGGCCTGTGATAGGTGGCATGGTCTTCCCCGTGTGATGGGTAACGTCCGACGGTCAACCGATCTCAATCATGCCCGACGCGGTAAGCTCGTTATCAAACGAAATAGATGAAAATAAAGCGCTTTACAGTGCAGGCCGCCGGCGAGAAAAAGATGAACGTTCACTTGATCCATATACGCAAACTGGTGACGAACCACTCGTTACAGACGCGGTCGAGTATACCTATGGCAAGCGTTGTTTTGCATGACGACGCCAACCTGTTTCTGTAATTTCAAGGTTCGCCAATACATACATCTTGGCAGTAAATTCTTGATGCGATTCATGCAAATAGTAGGCTATTCGAGTGGTGAGAGGAGGTAGTGATCAGTGAGAGGGTTCGTATTTCGTCGCGTGTTCCAGTAAACGTGTGGCCAAGACGGGGCCACACATTACGCCAAAAACCCTGGCCGGAATGACCGAATGGTTGAGCCGGACCCAACAGGCCGTACGTATTCTGGTCAGATAAGGGGAAAACGGCCTATATCCCATTACCCGGTATCCCTTAATCCAGCCTTCGCGTGTCCTTCAACGCTTACCAACCATTGGATCACGAGATCGCCATACCATTCCGCGGAGTATCCGTTCGCCGCGAGCAGGTACTGGACCTGATGGCTCGGTCGGGCTTCTTCGTTTACCTGGTTTTTATCTTTTTCGGGACGGAGCGGCCGTTCGACGTTTCGCTGCAGGATCAGGTCGTGCCGACCTCCAATATCCTCAATCAATCCCTGTCGCTTCTTTTTTTGCTTTCATTTATTTCCCTGTGGGGTAAACTTCGGCAGGTAGTCGATGTCGTGGGGCAGGAGAAATTTCTGGCGCTGTTCCTGGGCTGGGTCGTGGTGAGTATGGCGTGGTCGGATTACCCGGTGGTCACCCTCAAGCGGTCGGTGGCGGTGCTTGGTGAATCAATCATATGCCTTGCGTTTCTACTGCGCGCGCGGTGGTCGAGCGACGCGTTGCGGTATTTATGGATCGTCGCCGGCGTCTATATCGTGCTCACCGTCGCGTCGGTAATCATCTATCCCCAGGGAGCGATCCAGTGGGAATTTCCGGCCTGGAGCGGCCTGGCGCCCACGAAGAACAACCTCGGGCAGATCTCCCTGTTTAGTATTGTCATCTTGATGTCGGTTGTGGCCTATAACAGAGGCCGAATACAGAACGCGTTGCATTATGTGTTGCTCGTATTATCGATCGTCGCTCTGGTAGGAGCACGGAGCACCACGTCCTTCCTGGTATGCGCTTTTTTGCTGATTGTCGGGTTGCTCGTACGGCTCGGGGCGCTCAGCGGCAGCCGTAAGGTAGCGGTTGTGTATACGACCATTGTGACGGTGACAGGCGTAACGCTGGCACTATTTGTATTTATCTTTACGCCGGATTTCCTGGCAGCCCTATTCGGGGTTTTTGGGAAAGATATGACGTTCACGGGGCGGGTGGATTTGTGGGAAGCCGTCCTGGCCATGACCCTGGATCGGATGTGGCAGGGGTGGGGATTCGGCGCCTTCTGGGTGATGGACGGCCCGCATCTGACGCGGCTGTTTCAGCAATTTATCTGGATACCGAATCAGGCTCATCAGGGTTATCTGGATGTATACAATCAGACCGGCCTCATCGGGTTTGTATTATTGTTGGGGATGATCGCCGGCTATTTTCGAGGCGTGGCGCGTGTGCGCACACGCCAGGTCTGGTTCTGGCTTGTGATCGCCATTCTCGTGTTTAATCTACAAGAATCGCTCTTCTTCAGGCCGAGGCATATCGGCCACTTTCTCTTCCTGTTTTCCTATCTGGCTCTCCATACGGATGCCCTCCGCGAGGGCGGTCTAAAGACGCCTCGCGCCGGCCCCGCGTATCCGCACCACGAGGCGCCGCCACCCGTTGAATCGTAAGGGCCCACATCCTTCGTTCATCGTACATCGCTACCTCCAGACACCATGTCGTACGTACTGGTAACGCCGGCCCGCAATGAAGCCGCCTACATTGAAAAAACGCTCACATCCGTCGTCAACCAGACGGTTCTCCCCGCCCGATGGGTCATCGTGAGCGATGGCTCGACCGATGCCACGGACGCCATCGTTTCCTCCTTTGCCGCGCGTTACCCGTTTATCACGCTGTTGCGCCGAGAAGCCGACAAGGAGCGCAACTTCGGTTCGAAGGTGCTTGCGTTTCGCGCCGGCTACGAACAGGCCCGCGAGGCCCCGCACGATTTTGTGGGCAATCTGGACGCGGACATCGAGTTGCCGGCAGATTATTACGAGCAGATGCTCTTCCGCTTCGCGCGCAACCCGCGCCTCGGGCTGGCCGGTGGCATCCGCTTCGACTTCTGCGATGGGGCCTTTGTACTGGTCGACTGCGCCCGCAACAGCGTCGGAGGGCCCTACCAGTTTTTCCGGCGGTCCTGTTACGACGCCATCGGAGGCTACACGCCGCTGCCACGTGGCGGGATCGATGCCGTCGCCGAGATCATGGCCCGGCAACACGGGTGGACCGTTCGCTCGTTCCCCGAAGTCAAAGCGCACCACTACCGATGCACCGGCACGGCGAAAGGGAATGTGTTTCAGGCGGCCTACCGGTCCGGTATGAAGGAGTATGTGCTCGGCTACGACCCCTTTTTCGAGCTATTCCGGTGTGCCGGCCAGGCGCGGAGCCTGCGCGGCGTCGGGCTCGGGGTGTGCCAGGCCGCCGGCTACGCGCGCGCCGCGGCCGGGCGGTTCGAACGACCGCTACCCACCGCTTTTGTCGACTACCTGCGCTCCGAACAGCGTGCCCGGCTCAGGCACGTGCTCACGCTGCGGGCCGATCCTGCCTCGCGGGAGCAGGAAGCCTCGATGCCTTCGTGAGACACGATATGTGCGACAAGGACGGGGACGCGAGGTTTCGTGTCCCTACGTGGCGTCTCTTGCCAAGTACCTGAGTTCATGAATGGATAAACAATTTCTATCGCGGTTTCTACGGGGTTCGGCTTCGACGTCTTCCGGGACGCTCGCGACGATTCTCTTTCACTTCGTCAGCATCATGGTGCTGGCGCGGTACATGCCGCAGGAGGCGTTCGGCGTCTACTCGCTCATCATCATCCTCAGCCACGGTCTCCAGATCCTGAGCGGCCTGGGGCTCAACCTGACCATGGTGAGGTTCATGGCCGGCGAGATCGAGGCGGATAAGCGCCAGGTCTTCAGCGCCATCTTTTTCCTTCGTTGCGGGCAACTCGCGATCGTGACGGCGCTCGTCGCCTGGCTTGGCGATCGGTACCTGCCGCTCCTGTTCGATGCCGACCTGGGCCCGCATCTGGCCTTCGTGCCGGCGATCTTCATCCTGGCCAGCCTCCGCGAACTGCTTTTTCATTACATGCAGGCCGAGCGTCGTTTCGGGCCGTACGCCGCCGTGCAGGTGGTGTCGTCGGCCGTGCGGCTGGCGAGCATCGGGGTATTTTTGTGGATGGACTGGCTGGTGATCGACTATCTGCTCTGGATCGAGATCATCACCTACGGGCTCTCGACCCTCCATCTGCTGGCCTGGGTGCCGATGCGGTCCCTGTTGACCGTGCCGCGCGACCGCGCGGTGTTTCGATCGATCTTGGGGTTCGGGACGCCGCTCTATTTCAACGACATCCTCACATACGCTTACAACCGGACGAGCGTGTTGCTCATCGCCGGCCTGCTCACGCCTGTCAGCGTGGCGCTATACGAGGTGGCGTCGAAGGTGCCCGAGGGCTTTGGCCGGCTGTTTAATTCGCTGATCGTGGTCTACTTCCCGAGCATGTCCGAATTGCTTCGCGAAGGCAAGACCCGGATGGCCGAGCAGTTCATGAACCGGGCGCTCGCGATCGTCTCCGCCGGCCTGACGATGGCGTCGGCCGTGACGTATGTCTTTCGGGAGGAGATCGTCATCCTGCTTTTTTCCGAGCAATACCTGGGCGCGGCGCTCGTGTTTGCGTTGCTGATGATCAACTTCAGCCTCAACACGGTGTCTCGCCTGATGGGGTATACGATCGTTGCCGCCGGCCACGCGTCGGTGCCGGTGCGGGTGAATCTGGTGTCGAGCGTGCTGAATGTCGTCGGTTGCCTGTACTTCCTGCCGAAATTCGGGGAGCTGGGGGCCGTGTACGCGTTATTCGCGATGAGCATCGCGTCGCAGGTCATGAATCACTGGTACCTGACCAGAGTCGGCATTCATGCGACCATCCTGCCCTATCTGAAGCCCATCCTCATCCTGGCCGCGTTGATCGGTTTGTATGAGCTGGCCGGCGGGGACCATCTGGCGCTGCGCCTCGTCCTCCTCCTGCTTTTCCCGGCGTTGTGCTGGTTGCTGATGCCTGAGGTGCGGAGCGCGGTGCGGTTTTTTGGCGGCCATGCGGCCACCGCGAAAGGTAAATTGAGCCGTGTGATGCGCGGCGCGGGGAGTGCCTGATGCCTGAACACCGCGCGCCGATCGTCGTCCTGGACGCCCTGGTCGATAACGACTACAGCCTGTGTCTGTGCAACGGCCTGGCGGCCGCCGGCGCCGACGTGCGCCTCATCACCGTCGAGGGGCGAACGGCGGAGCTGCCGATCACCTTCCCGATGTACGGCTGGTCGCCGGCGAAGGCCGGCGGGGGCTCGGCGGCCTCGAAGCTATGGCCCTACATCAGGTACTGGCTGCGTGTGCTGCGTCTCGGGCAACAGGTGAAGCGCGCCGGCGGCGTCCTGCATTTCCAGTTCTTCCGTCGCGAGCGCGTAGACAGCCTGTTCGTGGCGTTGCTGCGGTTACTGGGCGTGCCGCTCGTGCACACCGCGCACAACATCGTGCCCCACGAACACGGGGTGGTAGACCGGTGGCTGAAAGGGCTCGTGTACCGGAGCGTGCACCGGATTATTGTCCACTCGGACTACATCCGGCGCGTGTTGTTGGAGCAGTTCGGGGTTGAGCAGGAAAAGGTGCACGTCGTCCCGCACGGGAATTTCGACCATCACGTGCCCGCCACGACGCCGACCCGCGCCGACGCCGGCGCGACGCTGGGGCTGCCCGCGGATGCCATCGTCACTCTATTCTTCGGGTATATCCGTGCGTACAAAGGGTTGGACCTGTTGCTGGACGCCTTCGAGGCCGTCGCCGCAGCCGAGCCGAGGGCGTGGCTGGTCGTCGCCGGCCGGCCGCACACGGAGGCGGATGGTGTCCGTTATCGCGAGCAGATCGCTGCACATCCCGCGGCCGAGCGGATCGTCTTCCATGGGCGGTTTATCGCGAACGACGAGGTGGCTACCTATTTTACCGCGGCGGATCTGGTGGCGTTGCCGTACCGGCACATCTACCACAGTGGGCTGGTCCACCTCGCGTTCTCGTTCGGAAAAGCGGTGCTCGCGACACGCGTCGGCGACTTTCCAGAGACCATCGAAGACGGGCGAACGGGGCTGCTGGTCGACGCCGGCTCGACGCCGCGGCTCGCGGAAGGCCTGCTGGCGGCGCTGGCGGATCCGAGCCGGCTGGCGGAAATGGGAGCCCTGGCCCAGGCGGAGAGCGCCACGACATATGGCTGGCCGGCGATCGGCGCGCGTACCTGCGCCGTCTACGCTTCGATGCTCAGCGGCCGAGTTCGGCGCGCGACGTGACGGCATGACGCCGCCGTTCCTGCTGCGTTTTGTGGATCTCGGCGCGGAGGATCTGGGCCACCTGTTTCACGAACGGCGGGATGAGCATGCCGGCCGGGTAGATCGGCATGATGTGCGTGTCTACTTCCCGCGCGATCGCATACCACACCATCTCACTGGGCCGGTTGACGCTGTATTCCTTGCACGCCCGGAAGTGCATGAGGCGACCCGGGTAGGCGCGCTGGGGCGGTAGGCTTCGGCGGCGCGGTCGTTGGCATCCCAGACCCGCGCGAGCACGGCATTGTCGACGGCGCCGGCCTTACGGGATTTTTTGCCGGGGCGCATCCATCCGAATAACGCACCCATCCAGACCCGCCGGCGGCGCTTGAGCTCGGCCTTTTTCTCATCCAGGAACAGCTGTCGCTCGTGGCCGGAGAGCTGGAGGAAGTTGCGCAGGTGGAATTCGAATTTCTCGTACGTGTAGCGGAGGCGCGACACGAGCGTATCAGGTGCGGCTTTGATCCAGTTGTACGTTTCGAGCATCGCCACGATGTCCGCCTCCTGACCGCGGGCGCGGAGTTGCTGGGCGATTTCGAGGGCGATGGTGCCGCCGAGGCAGTATCCGACGAGGTAATACGGTCCGTTCGGCTGGACGCGCACGATCTCCTGGAGGTAGCGTGCGGCCATCGCCTCGACACTCGGTAGGAGCGGCATTTCGCCGTCGAGCCCCTGGGACTGGAGACCGAAGACGGCCTGATCTGGCCCCATGTGGATGGCCAGATCGCGGTAAAAAAGGACGTTGCCGCCGGCGCCGTGGATGCAGAAGATCGGCGCCGTGGAGCGGCCGGCCTGGATGACGACCAGCGGCGACCAGCCCGTTTCGCCCTCACCCCGCAGCCGTGCGGCGAGGCTGGCGATGGTAGGCGACTGGAGCATGACGGCCAGCGGGAGACTCGCATCCGGATATCGCTGCTGGATCTCGTCGAAGATCGACACCGCAAGCAACGAATGGCCGCCCAGTTCGAAGAAGTTCTCGTTCGGCCCGATGGGGTTGATGCCCAGGGCCTTCTCCCAGATCTGGGTGAGTACGATCTCCATCTCATTAACTGGCGCGGGTTTACGGTCGAGGGGCCGGCGCGCGTCGATGTGGCGGGGGATGGAGTCGCCGCCGGGGAGAGGCTGGGTGAGTGAGCCGGGGACGAGTTCTACGTGGGCGACGCGGGTACTGGCGCGGCCGGTGACGCCGTCGCCGGCTTCTTCTTCGGTCGGCCCCTCGCCATCGAGCGCCGGCGGCGCGTCAAAAGCCGGCAGGGCGCCCACCGCGCGCTGGAAATTCTTCGTCATGAAGGAGAGGACCTGCATGAGGTTGTCGAGCACGCGATCGATCGCGGCGGCGCTGAAGAGCTCGGTCCGGTAATCGGCCTGGAGCACGACATCGTTGCCACTGAGTTCGACATACAGCGTGAAGTCGAAATTGGCGCTATCGGTGGGCGTGTCGACCACTCGGGCCTCGATGCCGGGGAGGCTGAAGCCGCGCGAGAGGCCATCCTGGAAGGTGAAAAAGGCCCGCGTGAGCGGCACGCGGCGGACGGATGGAATCTCGACCAGTTGTTGGAAGGGGATCTCCTGGCGGTCGTTGATGTCGACCACGCTGCGAGCTACGCGGCCGGCGATGGCGCCGAACGAATCGGCCGGGTCGATCCGCGTGCGGATGGGGAGGATGTTGTTGAAATACCCGATGACCGCCTCCAGCTCCTCGCGCCGGCGGCCGGAGAGCGGGGCGCAGACCATGAGATCCTGCTGCCCCGTGAACCGAAAAAGGGCCACCTTGAGGGCTGTCAGAAACAGCACAAACGGCGTCACCTCCTCGCGGACGCTGAGCGCCCGGAGGGCATCGCTGAGGGCCGGCGGAACGATCCGGTTGCGGCTGGCGGCGGCGAACGACACGGTAGGAGCCGCCTGGCGGTCCGAAGGCAGCTGGAGCGGTTCGGGGGCGCCGGCGAGATAATCGACCCACCAGGCGCGTTGCCGGGCCGCGTCTTCCTCGAGCAGCCACTCCGCATGCCAGAGGGCAAAGTCGGCGTAGTCGATGGCGAGCGCCGGGAGGTCGATCGCCTCACCGGCTTTCACCGCGGCGTAGGCCGCGCTGAGTTCGTTAAAGAAAAGGTTGAAGGACCAGCCGTCGCTGACGGCGTGGTGCATGGTGACGGTGAGGACGTGGCGTCGGGCGGCAACCTTGATGAGCCGGCAGCGGAGGAGGGGGGTGTGCTCGAGGTCGAACGGCTGCGCGTAATCGAGACGCGCGAGGTCGAGAGCCTCCTCGTAGGCCTCGTGTTCCGGGGCATCGCTGAGGTCGAGATAGGGCAACGAGTACGCGCCGGCGGGTTCGATCCACTGGAAGGGCTTGTATTTCTCCCAGGCGAAGCGAGAGCGGAGCACGCTGTGACGGTCGACGATGGCCCCGATCGCCTGTTCGAGCGCCCCCACGTTGAGCGGCCCGCGCAGGTCCATCGTCTCGATGATGTTGAACATCGAGGTGCCCGGGATCAGACGCTCCTGGAAGAGCAGCCGTTGCTGACCCGGCGAGAGCGGGAAGACGGCGGCATTGGCCCTGCGCCCGATGAACGTGCCCGTCCTCGAAGAAACCTGTCGTTTTTCCTGGATCTTGCGTTCCAGGAGCGCTCGTTGTTCGGGCGTGAGCCGTTTGAGGGCGTCTTCGAGCTTGCTCATGGTCGGTAGGAATAGGGGGTTTGGGGGTTCAAGGTTTAAGGCTCAAGGAGTATGCCCATCTAAATGGGAACCCCACCTTGAACCTTACACCCCGAACCTGGAACCGCGCGAGGACATCCCGAGGGGATGTCCTCGCGCATTCTCAGTCGGCTTTTTTGAGTTGCGCGGCGATTTCAGCGGCCGTGAGCCCTTCCAGTTCTTCGATCATGCTGAGGATGTCCTCTTCGTCGTCGTCGGTCTGCAGGGCGATGACGGCGAGGGCCTGTTCGCCGATCGTCGGTTTCTCGAAAAACGCCCGCAGCGGGAGTTCGACATCAAACGCCGAGCGGTAGCGGGCGATGACGCGGGTCGCCTGGAGCGAGTGGCCGCCAAGGTTGAAGAAGTTGTCGGCTGTGCCGATGGTGGCGACGCCCAGTACCTGAGTCCAGATCTCCGAGATCGTGCGTTCGGCCGGCGTCTGCGGCGCCACAAATGCGGTCGATCGGGGCGTTGGCGCTTCGTCCGGCGCCGGCAGGGCCTTGCGATCCACTTTGCCGTTCGGCGTGTGGGGCAGGGCGTCGAGGCGGACGAGGTGCGTGGGCACCATATACGCCGGCAGCCGCTGCAGGAGGAAATGGCGAAGGTCCTGCGCGTCCACGGCGGACCCACTGGAAACCGTGTAGTAGGCGGCCAGGACGGGGTCGAGGCCGGAGCGGTCGTGGACGACGACAGCGCTTTCCGAGACGCCCCGGTGCTCCTGCATGTTGGCCTCGATTTCCCCGAGTTCGATGCGGAAGCCGCGGACCTTCACCTGGGCGTCCGTGCGGCCGAGGCACTCGAAGGTGCCGTCGGGTAGGATGCGGGCGAGGTCGCCGGTGCGGTAGAGCTTCGAGCCGTCGCCGGCGACGGGGTTGGCGATGAAGCGCTCGGCCGTAAGCTCGGGGAGGTTGCGGTAGCCGCGGGCGAGGCCGGCGCCGCCGATATAGAGCTCGCCGGATGCGCCCATCGGCGCCGTCTGCATATGCTCGTCGAATACGTAAAACTGCGTGTTCGCGATGGGCAGGCCAATCGATATCGTCTTGTCCGCCGGCGCCACACGGTGCACGGACGACCAGATGGTCGTCTCGGTCGGGCCGTACATGTTCCAGAGCGACCCGCAGCGGCTGAGCAGTTCGCGGGCCAGGGCCGGCGCGAGCGCTTCGCCTCCGCAGAGCGCCTTGAGGTTGACTTTGCCTTTCCAGCCGGACTCGATGAGCATCCGCCAGGTGGCCGGCGTGGCCTGCATCACCGTAATCCGGTGCTGCTCGATGGCGCCGGCGAGCTGCCGGCCGTCCATCGACTGCTCCTTGGACAGGATGACGAGCGTCGCGCCGGCGATGATCGGCAGAAAGAGCTCGAGCGCCGCGATGTCGAAACTGAGCGTGGTGACGTTGAGCATCACGTCGCTATCGACGATGCCCGGTTCGTCCTGCATGGCGCTCAGCAGGTTCACCAGCGCACGGTGGCTGACCTCGACGCCTTTCGGCTTGCCCGTCGAGCCCGAGGTGTAGATGATGTAGGCGAGGTGATCGCCCGTGAGATCGACCTTCGGCTTATTCTTCGAGCGTTTGTTGATCTTGCCCCATTCGGCATCCATGCTCACTACCGTGAGCCCCTGGCCGAACGAGGCGGCGTCCAACTGTTCGAGGAGCGCGTTCTCCGTTAGGAGGATGGCCATGCCCGAGTCCTGGATCATGTGCATCAGGCGAGACGCCGGGTAGGCGGGGTCGAGCGGGACGTAAGCGCCGCCGGCCTTGAGGATGCCGAGCATGGCGACGACCATGCCGGCGGAGCGCTCCATGTGGACGCCGACGACCGTCTCGGGCCCGACCTCCATGCCCTGCAGGAAGCGGGCGAACTGGTTCGCGTATTCGTCCAGCTCCTGATACGTGAGGGCGGTTTCGGTGAAGTGGACGGCCACCTTGTCGGGCGTGACGACGGCCTGGGCCTCGAACAGCTCGTGGAACGCCGTGGCGGTGGGCAGCTCGGCGAGGGTCGAGTTGCGCTGGGCCTCGTAGAGGTGCTGCTCGTCCGGCGAAGCCATGCGGAGCTGCGCGATCGGCGTGTCGGCGTCGCGGGCGATGCTAAGGATCAGGCTTTCGAAATAGCTGATCCAGCGCTGCATCGTCGAGGCGTCGAAGAGGTCGGCGTTGTAGTCGAGGTCCACCACAAAGCCGCTCTTCATCTCGTTGAGGTTGAAGAACAGGTCGAACGTGACGGCATGGCGCGGGGCCTGCTGGATCTCGACGGTCAGATTGTGGAGGGCGACGCCGCGGTCGTCGCGGTCCAGGTTGAACTGGACTTCGGCGATCGGCAGGCGTCCCGGGTGGCGGGGCAGCGTCATCCGCTGGAGGATGCCGCCCAGGGTGCAACCGTTGTGCTCGAAGGCGTCGAGCACGGTGGTTGTCATCTGTTTGAGAAACTGGCGGACCGGCATGTCGCCGGCGAGTTTCGTACGCAGCGGCAGCAGGTTCACGCAGTGGCCGACGAGGTGATTTTCCCCATAATTCAGCTGGCCGGCCGTGGGCATAGCCACGACGACATCATCCTGCCCAGAAAGCCGGACCATGAGGATGTTGAACACGCCCATCGTGAGGCTGAAGAGGCTCACCTGGAGGTCGGCCGCGATCTTTTTCGCAGCGACATACACCGACGGGTCGAACACATGGTGCACGGTGGCGCCGCAGGACGATTTAAACGCCGGCCGGGGCCGGTCCGTCGGCAGCTGGAGCGGCTGGGGCGGGGGCGTAAACTGTTCCACCCAGTAGGCGTAGCTCTCCTCCAGGTCGTCGCTCGTCCGCTGCTCGAGTTCTTCGCGGACATAGTCGCTGAAGGCGCCGGCGTCGGGGGCCGTGAAGGCCTCGCCACGGATGGATGCGCTGTAGCGTTTGCCGATCTCCTGGATCAGGACGGACCACGACCAGCCGTCGCACACGATGTGGTGTGCGGCGAACAGGAGCAGGTGTTCCTGGTCGGTCATCCGCAGGATATCGGCGCGGACGAGTGGGCCTTGTTCGAGGTTGAACGGGGTCGTGGCATTGCGGGCCAGCGCGGCTTCGAAGGCGCGCTGGCGGTCATCCTCCCGGTTCCTGCTGACATCGTGCAGGGGGATGTCGATGGGCGCCGGCGCGGCGATGTGCTGGTGCTGCCCGTCGCGGCTAAAACGCAGGTGCAGCGCCTCGTGCCGGCTGAAGGTCGTGTTGATCGCATCGCGGAGGCGGTCGACGTCCAGCGGGCCCTTTAGACGGACGTAAAACGGCTCATTGAAGGCGCAGGAGGCCTCGGGGCCGATCTGCGTCGCGAGCCAGACTTCGGTCTGGGATTCGGTGAGGACGAAGGAGGTCGGTGCGCCGGCGGAGAGCTCAGCCGGCGCGACGGCTTCCTTTGGTGATCCCACGCCTACCTTGAGTTCGATCGAGCCTGGCTCGGGCAGGAAGCCGCCTTCTTGCAGTTCGATGATGCTCTCCTTGAGCGCCGTGATGATCCGTTCTTCGTCTTCGGCGGTGTGGGCGGTGGACAGGAAGCAGTTGTCCAGGAAGCCGCGGGTGAAGATGCCTTTGTCGAGGAGGTGGAAGTACAACATGTCGATGTACTCCATGTCCTGCGCGTAGGAGAACCGGAATAGCGACGAGTACTGGAGCAGGCGGACAGGCACGCCGCGTTCGTCGAGGAAGGCGTTGACGTTGTCGACCAGGCGTTTCGTGCGCAGGGTGAGGTTCTCCTGGAGGGACGGGCCCTCGGCCTTCAGCTTATCCAGCACCGCCTTGGCGGCGGCGAGGGCGAGGGGGTGGCGGACGAACGTGCCGGCGAAGAAGGTCATGTCCGCCTCGGGCACCGAGCTGTCACCGTAGTTCCACATCCCGCTGTCGAGGCCGTCCATCAGGCGGGAGACGCCGGCGAGGGCGCCCATGGGCATGCCGCCGCCGATGATCTTGCCGTAAGTGGCCATGTCCCCCTTCACCCCGAACCACTGCTGGGCACCGCCCATCGAGGCGCGGAAGCCCGAGATCACCTCGTCGAACACGAGGGGGATGTCCAGTTCGGTGGCGAGGTCCCGAAGCTTGTGGAGGAATTCGCGCGGCTGGAGGTCCGGCTTGGAGCTTTGTACGGGCTCGACAAGCAGCATGGCGATCTCATCCTGCCGCTCGCGGACGACATCGAGGGCGCGGGGGTCGCTGTAATCGAGCACGATGCAGTCCTCCGCGACGCTCCAGGGCACGCCCGGGGCGGCGGGGATGGCGCCTTCCTGACCGTTCGGCCGGGGGCGGGCGAGCACCTGGTCGAAGTTGCCGTGGTAGGCGCCGGAGAAGAAAATGAACCGGGTTTTGCCGGTGTAGAGACGGGCGAGCCGGATGGCCGCCATGACGGCCTCGGAGCCCGTGTTGCAGAAGGTGGCGCGGTCGAAGCCGGTGAGTTCACAAAGCGTCTCGGCGACCTCGCCGGCGAGCGGCGACTGCGGCCCGAGCTCGACACCCAGCTGGAGCTGCTCGGCGACGGCGTCGGTGATGAAGTCCGGCGAGTGGCCGAACAGGTTGAGCCCGAAGCCCATCGCGATGTCGATGTACTCGTTCCCGTCGATGTCCCACACCTTCGAGCCTTTGGAGCGGACAGTGGTGATCTGGTAGACCATCTCCTTCCACATGAGCCGGAAGCCGGCGATGCCGCGCGGGTCCGCGAAGCACTGGCGGTAGGCCTGCGCGAGGCGCTTGGACTCGGCGGTCTTTTTCGTCAGCCGCTCGACCAGGGCGTCCAGGTGTTGCTGCTGGCGCGGGGTGAGGCCGCCGTCTTTGCCTTTCTGGATGGGCTTGTACGGGCCGAACCGTTTGCGCATGAGCGCTTCGTCGACGGTTTCGCGTTTCTCGCCTTTGCCCTTTCTCGCGGCCGGCTGGGCCGGCTCGGCGGGTATCGAAACGGCCGGAGCGGCCGGCGCTTCGGCGGGCATGGCGACAGCCGGCGCCAGGGCTACTGGAGCGAGGGTCGGCGTGACGGGCGCGCCCGTCAGCATCGCCAGCTGCATCGACATGAGCTGGAGCTGCTGCTGCATGATACCCTTGAGGCCATCGGCCGCCGGGCCCTGCATCGGGGCCATCATGACCACTGGCATCGGCGCGGGCATAGGCGCCACCGTGGCTACCGGGGCCGGGACGGGTGCGGCCACGGGAGCCGATACCGGCGGCGTAAGCACCCGCGAGGCACCGTCGCCGGCTTCCGGGGCGCTGGAAGCGGCCGTGGCGGCCGGCAATACGTCATCCGACACCTTCTGATCCAGAAAGCCGATCAACGCGACCGGCGTGGAGACGTCCTCGATCAGCTGCCGGAACGAGATCTTCGCCCCGAAATGCTTCTTGATCGCCTGGCTGAACTGGATCAGGAACAGCGAATCGAAGCCGAGTTCGAGAAAAGTGGAGGCGTTGTCGAGTTCCTGGAGATCGAACCCGGAAAGGTCCATGAGCACCGTGCGTAGCTTCGCATGCACGCGCGTCTGGCGGTCGGACAATGGTAAAGTGGACATGTACGTTCCTATACTTCAGGTGGAGATTTATCGATTGAGAAGTAGTTGGCAGTTCAAAACCCAGTGAATGGTCATCCCCGCGAAGGCGGGAAACGAGCAAAGCGACTTACGAAGTAATCCAGCCATCAGGCTGGCATTTTTCTGGTTCCCCGCCTGCGCGGGGATGACTTGTTAATTACGAAACATGCCATTCTCAATTGTTTATGAACGGGTCGTTATCGTGGGTCCGATAAGGGATTACTGGGACTGCCAGGCTTGCAACTGGCGGGCCATGACTTCAATTTGCTGGGCGATGATGCGCTGGACGGTATCGTCGGGTGCGGGAATGGGATACCCGTCGCCGGCGTGCCGATCGAAGTCCGGGTCAGCTATCCGATGGGCGAGCGCGGGGGGAGATTCCGGGGGGGCTCCGGGAGGGGTCTCTCTCACTTTCGTCACGTCCACTTCCTCCGCCGAACCGCCGACCTGATCGTACCAGAATCGTTTGCGTTCGAAGGGATAGGTCGGCAGGTGCGCCCGCCGGCGGGATTCTTCCGGGTAACAACCGGCCCAGTTCACCCCGACGCCGGCCTGCCATAACCGGCCGGCTACGCCCAGCGCATGCGCCAGGGCCGATATCTCCTGCTGGACGTGCGGAGAGGACGACAGGATCGCCTGCTTTTCCTTCCGATCCGGATGCTGTTTCGCGAGTGTGCCAAGCGTCTGCCCGGGGCCGACTTCCAGGAGCACGCGGTTCGGGTCGGCTACGAGGTGGCGGACGCCGCCGGCGAAGTCGACCGTCTGCCGCAGGTGCGTGGCCCAGTACTCGCTATCTGTCGCCTGCTTGGCCGTGAGCGGCTCGCCGGTGACGGTGGAGACAATCGGGATCGCGGGTGCGTGGAGCGCGACCCCCCGTACGGCCTCGCGGAAGGCCGGCACGGCCGGTTCCATCATAGCCGAGTGGAAGGCGTGAGACGTGTGGAGCGGGCGCACGGAGATGTCGCGCTTTTCCAGGGCTTTCTCGAACGCGCTTACGGACCCCGTCGGCCCCGAAACGACGCAGAGCGACGGGCTGTTGACGGCCGCGATCTCGAGGTCCTCGGGCAACAGGGCGCGGACTTCCTGGACGGGGAGGCGGACGGCGAGCATCGAGCCGGCCGGCAGATTCTGCATGAGCCGGCCGCGGGCGGCGACGAGGGCCAGCGCGTCTTCGAGCGAGAACACGCCGGCCAGGCAGGCCGCCACGAACTCGCCCACGCTGTGGCCGATCAAGATTTCCGGCTGGACGCCGAACGACAGCCAGTACCGGGCCATCGCGTAGCTGACGGAGAAGATGCCCGTCTGCGCGATCATCGTGTCGTTGATCCTGGCCTGCGCGGCGTCCGCCTGGTCGGGCGAAGGATAGATGAACGCGCGGAGGTCGAGCCCGAGGTGGGGCCGGAGCAAGTCGGCGCATCGATCGAACGCCTCGCGGTAGACCGGGGCGTGGCGGTAGAGGTCCTGCCCCATGCCCACGTGCTGCGAGCCCTGGCCGGGAAAAAGGAACGCCACGGGCGACTGCCGGCGGATCTGGTGGACGGTGAATACGCGCTGCGGATCCGGGGTCTCAAGGAGCGCGATGGCTTCTTCGGTGGAAGCGGCGACGAGCGTCCGGCTGTAATTAAACACCTGCCGGCCGTTCTGGAGCGTGAAGGCCGTATCCGCCAGGTCCAGCTCGGGATGGTGCGTCAGGTGGCGGGCCAGGTTGGCCGTCATGGCGTCCAGCGCGGCGGTGCTCCGGGCCGAAAGCGCGATCAGATGGTATGGCTGCCGCGAGGCGTCTTCGACGACGGCGGGAGCCTCCTCCAGGACGACGTGCGCGTTGGTGCCGCCGACGCCGAACGAGCTGAGGCCGGCGCGGCGCGGGGCGCCCGGGGCCGGCTGCCAATCGGCCAGCGCGGTGTTGACGTAAAACGGCGAGTTTTCGAAGTCGATGTTCGGGTTCGGCGTCTCGAAGTTGAGGCTTGGGGGGATCTGTTTGTTCGTGAGCGCGAGCGACGTCTTGATCATGCCGGCGACGCCGGCGGCGACATCCAGGTGCCCGATGTTTGTCTTGAGTGACCCGATGGCGCAGAACTGCCGCTCGTCCGTGCCCATGCGGAAGGCGCGGGAGAGGGCGTCGATTTCGATGGGATCGCCCAGCGGGGTGCCGGTGCCGTGGGCTTCCACGTAGGTGATCGTACGGGGATCGACGCCGGCGATGGCCTGGGCCAGCGCGATCGCCTCGGTCTGCCCGTCCACGCTGGGCGCCGTGTAGCCGACTTTCGACGCCCCATCGTTGTTGATCCCCCAGCCCTTGATGACCGCGTAGATGCTGTCGCCGTGGGCGATGGCGTCTTCGAGGCGTTTGAGGAGGACGACCGCGATGCCGTCGCCGAAGATGGTGCCGGCCGCGCCGGCGTCGAACGTGCAGCACTTACCCACGGGCGACACCATGCCATCGGGTTCGTACAGGTAGCCGCGGTTCTGGGGAAAGCGGATGGTGGCCCCGCCGGCCAGCGCCATGTCGCACTGGTAGTTGGTGAGGTTCATACACGCCTGGGTGACGGCGACGAGCGACGACGAGCAGGCCGTCTGGATGGTCATGCTGGGCCCGCGCAGGTTGAGCTTAAACGCCACGCGGGTGGCCATGTAGTCTTTGTCGTTCCCCAGCTCGTTCTTGAGTTCGCCACCGTGGAACGAGTCCGCCAGCGCCCCGATAAACGCCGGGTGGTCCTCCAGGCTGTTCAGGAGGTAAGTATTCATGTAGCAGCCGGCGAACACCCCCACCGAGCCGGGGTACGTGGTTGGCTCGTAGCCGCTGTTTTCGAACGCATCCCAGCAGCATTCCAGGAAGAGGCGCTGCTGCGGGTCCATGACATGGGCTTCTTTGGGATAGATGCCGAAAAAAGCCGCGTCGAACTTGTCCGCATCGGCGACGGAAGCGGCGCGGCGGACGAAGTGGGGGTTGTTGAGGATGTTGGCTTTGTCGGCGGCGGGAATGTTGATCTCGTCGTCGGATAACTCGACGATGCTGCTGACGCCGTTTTTTAGCTGATCCCAGAAGGTGTCGAGGTCGGTGGCGCCGGGAAACCGGCCGGCCATGCCGACAATCGCGATGCCCTGTAACGAATCGTGGGTGGATGGATCGATCATTTTTGTCTGTATTGCAGGATTTTATGTTTATTCATGGCCGCTTTCTGCCGTTGCGCGCGTTCCTGGATGCTGGTTAGGGTGCTGGTCTGCG
The DNA here is from genome assembly GCA_034439735.1 of Rhodothermales bacterium. Taxonomy (NCBI): domain Bacteria; kingdom Pseudomonadati; phylum Rhodothermota; class Rhodothermia; order Rhodothermales; species Rhodothermales bacterium. Next base: position 18,241 of record JAWXAX010000145.1, read on the forward strand.
CGCTGGAGGCCGCGGCGGCCGGCGGGGTGAAGAAGCCGGCCTGGGCGCGGACGGTCGGCAGCGCGAACAACTGCGTGAGCGGGAGCGACCGGCCGAGCTGCTCCTGGATGCGCGCGTGGATCTGGACGAGCTGGAGGGACGAGCCGCCGAGTTCGGAGAAACCATCCACCGCCCCGATGCCGTCGATGCCGAGCACCGTTTCCCAGATTCCGGCGATCTGGCGTTCGAGCGGCGTCTGCAAGGGCGCAAACGGCGTCTGCAGGTCCGGCCGCTGCAAGCGGATCTGGTTGAGCCGCTCGGCGAGGGCCTGCATGTCGCTCCATTCCGTCGCGATGCGCAGCCACGGTGTACGGTCGGTGGATCGGGCGACGCGGGTCGTTTGCGGGGAAGTGGCCGGCGCCTCGTCGTCGGCGGGCGCTACGGCGGCGGCGGCGATGGGGTCCATGTGGGCGAGCCGCCGGGCGTCGAAGCGATAGATCACGTGGTCGCCCTGGTCGAGCCGGTTCTCCGCGCCCGTGTTTTCCAGAAACTGCCGGACGGGCAGGTTGCGCGGGGTCTCTATGTAGGCGATATCGACAAAACGGAGCCCGCGCTGAAGCGCGGCTTCGCCGAGGTGGATGGCCATCCGCTGCTCCACGCTGCGCCCGAGGGCGCGGCAACTCAGGAGGAGGGTCTCGACGAGGAGGGCCTCGTCGTCTGACGTGAAAAGCACGGCGCCGACCAGGCCGTAGTCGCCGAACCGGTCGCTCACGTCGACGACGCGCGCCTCGCGTTTGCCGGCAAGCAGGAGGCCGGCGACCTGTTCCATCGACCGGCGGATGCCCGAGGCGTTAAACTGGTTGGTGCGCTGGGTGAGTTGGGCGATGCGTGTATACTGGCTTTCGGCCGGCTCGGCGATCGCGATCCGCAGGTCCAGGCGTTCGAGGAAGCCGGCGAGAGTCGGGGCGGCTTCCTGGAGCTGGGAACGCTGGAGGTTCGAGCGGTAGTGTTCGGCGCGCCGGCGGTCCTCGTCGGTCACGTGGTATCGATCCAGCACCCAGAGGTGATCGAGCAGCGTCAGCAGTCGGCGGGCGTCCGCCGGCACCTGGACGGTCAGCACCTCGGGGCACTGCGCGGCCACCTCGGCGCATTCGACCGGGTTGTCGTCGATGAAGATGAAGCTGTCCAGCCCGAGGTCGAGCTCGGCGGCGAGCGCCCTCAGGTTCTCCGACTTGGGCCTCCAGTTGATCCGCCATGACACCAGGTGTTCGCGCTTCAGCCGCATGGCCGGCTGCTCGTCGAACACGGCCCAGACGTCCGCCTCGCTATTTTTGCTGCACAGACACAGCAGCATGCCCTCGGCCTGCTGACGGATGAGCAGATCCTGAAACGCCGCGAACGGCGCATCCACCGCCACCCCGCGCGGCCCCACTTCTCCGCAGACGCCCTGCCAGAGGGTGTTGTCGCAGTCGACGACGATGACTTTGAACGGCCGGCGCTGGAGCGCGCTCAGCCGGCGGGCAATGCAGGTGGCGATGGCCGAAAAGGCGACATCGGTGTAGGGGATGTGGGCCGTGTGGTCGGCGAATCGGTTGTGGTAGTCTCCCACCTTGTAGCGCTCCACCCACGTTTCGGAGCGGACGACATCGACATTCGGCAGGGTGTTGAGTTGTTCGGCGATGGAAGCTTCCGCGAGGCCGATCGCGGTGGCGAGGGAAGGGAGGGCCACGACGGCCGGGCTCGGCGGACAGAGCACGATGAGGTAGGGGGTGGGGCGCTGGCCGGCGGCGCGGCGCACCGCCGCGATACATTCGTCGATGTTCTGAAGCAGGCGCGCCGGGAGAGGCAAGTCGTTGCCGGCCATAGCGTTGGTAGCGGCCTCCGGCATCCAATCCTCCAGACGAACGAGGAGCACATGCAGCGCGACGGCCTGCCCGTTTACGGCATACAGGTGCTGGAGCACCTGATTGTAGGGCGCAAATGCGACCGAGCCCGCGAGACCGAGTTGATCCATCCAGAATTGGAGAGGGCCCGCGACGGGCTCGGCGGTGAAGGTGGCGGCAAGGGCGATATGGGCCCCCGTCGAAGGTGCTGGATCGGCGTGCATGTACCGGGTTTCGTCCCTCTCGAAGGACGCATCACGTGGTCTGATTCGGGGCTCGGTAAGGCATAGGGGTCGCGTGGGTCGCGCTGGCTCCGTGGACAGGCGCTTCAGATCCTCATGAAGCGCATTCCCGAGAGGTCGGTCGGGACGGTGCGCAACCGAAGCCATGGGAAGTGAATGCCATGCAGAGCATCAGATGATGCTATTGAGCCCCGAAAGGTCGGTTAATGCGCCGGCGGGTGGATAGCACTTTTGGCGCATGCCGCGCGTGCCGTTGGATCGTCCGCCGTCGGTCTTCGGGATGTCACTTGTGCGGGCGTGACGGTGCGTTAGATCAGGAGATTGCTCTGGCGGGCGATGGCGGCGTCGATCCCACGCGACCGGCTGAAGTTTTGTCTCATAGTGGTGGCGATACGACCCGGCCAACGGGCGCGTGGAGGCGCATTACCCGGTACTGTCAGTGCATCAATACGCCCTGGCGCCGCTCGCGCTCATCGAACATAGCCAGGTATCCGGCGCGGATCACGCGGAGGCGCTGACCGCGAGCCGGGCGTGGGTGCGGTTTGGCAACGAGCGTAAGGTGGATCTGGCCGATGCTGGCCGGAAGGTGGTGTGGGACGGGCTTTAGCTGCCTCGGACCCGTTTTTTCGCGCGTAGCGCCGGGCTATCCATGAAGGCCTCGGTGATCGAAGACTGCCGGCCCGGACACCTGGGTTGGCTGCTGGCCGCGTTGGCCGGTAGCGTCGAGACGCCCGTGGGGTTTACCATAAAGACGCCCAGGGTGTAACGCACCCTCGCCGCGCCAATCCCCCCGTCGTCTGGACCGCGAACTCGGCGCGCCAGAAGGTCGCCAGGTCGCGGGGTAGGGCGTGCCAGTAGCGGCCACTGTAGGCGGTAACGACGTAGTCCAGCAACTCGGCGTAGATCGACGCCGAATATTCTTCGATGCCGGGCCGGCCGTCGCCGAAATGCATATAGTCCGGATGGACGTTGAGCAACACCATGCCGCCCCGCGCCGCGAGCCAGTCCAGCTTGCTTTTCCATGTTGCGGGTGTGGGCTCGCCCATGAGCACGAAGAGCGTGAAGTCTTGCGGCAGGGTATAGGGCAGCTCGATATACGGTGCACGGCCGTCGGCGCGTGGGACGAGGAAGGGGAAGATGGTGCCCATGCCGTCGGGCTGGGGCTCGAAGGGGTCGGTGTCGAACGTCGACGCGTCGTAGTCGCAATCGAGGCTGCCGAGCCACTCCAGGTTATGGTGCATCGCCGGCGAACGGAAGCCGCGGGCGCCCCAGTCGGCGATGTACTGGTTGATGCGCACGGCGCGGCGCATGAACTCCTCGCGGGAGCTGTAGAGCTTGCCGTCGTGGTTGAGGCCGTGTACGCCTACCTCGAAACCCATGGCGTCGAGGCGCCGGCGGAGGTCCGGGTTGTCCGTGTATCGCTCCGGCACGAAGTTGAAGGACGAGCGGAAGCCGCGTTCGCGCTCGAGTTCGGCCAGGGCCAGGCAGCGCGACTGCCCGATGGGTTTTTCGACGTCGTGCGTCAGGATCAACGCAAAATCGGCGCCGTCCGGCCAACCGGTCCACCCCTCGGGCGGCGTGGCCGAGTTCGGGTCAATCGGCCAGATATCCGCCACCTGCCGACGCTGCCACTCGATCAGCTGACGACGGATGCCGATCTGTACCGAGCGTGGAATGAGCGGCTTGAGCCGATAAAAAATATCCCGAAGCATGGTGATATCACACAAAATCGAATAAAGAGGGCGCGGAGGGTGGAGGACCCCATTGTGCGAATCCTTCACTACGGAGGAAGAGGCATGCGGACGAATCGGGAGGATGGGCAGCACAATCCAGGTTCGGGGCCCCGAGGCGAAATCCCCGAAACCCCGAACGCGAAACCCGTCACGAAATAATCGACGTCTTCCGGTACGCCGGCGCGGCGGGGGCGGCGTGGCCGTCGCCCTCGATTACGAGACCGTCGACGGCCGCCAGGCTCTGCTTGAGCACCCGGGCGACGTGCGCGATCTGTTCGTAGGTCAGCTCGGGATATATCGGCAGGGAGAGGAAGGAGTCGGCGCAGCGCTCGGTCACCGGGAAGTCGCCGCGGATGTACCCGAGATCCGCATAGGCCTTCTGCAGGTGGAGGGGGAGGGGGTAGTGGATGCCGCAGTGCACGCCGCGCTGCTCCATTTCGGCCTTGACCTGATCCCGCTGCTCCACGCGGATGGCGTAAATGTGGAAGACGTGGGTGCCGTATTCAGCCGTCCGGGGCAGGACGATGCCCGGGACGTCGCTCAGCAGGTTCGTGTAGGCTTGCGCATGTTGCCGGCGCTGCTCGTTCCACTGGTCGAGGTACTTCAGTTTCACCGACAACACAGCGCCCTGGAGACCGTCCATCCGGTCATTCCAGCCGACCATGTCGTGGTAATATTTGACGGACTGCCCATGGTCCTTCATCATCTGGATGTAGCGGGTCAGGTCGGAATTGTTCGTGACCACGCCGCCGGCCTCGCCGTACGCGCCGAGGTTTTTGCCCGGGTAGAAGCTGAAGCATCCGACGTCGCCGAGCGAGCCGGCGGGCTGGCCCTGGTACAGGGCGCCGTGGGCCTGGCTCGCGTCCTCGATGACGTAGAGGCCTTGTTTGCGGGCGATGGCGAGGATCGGAGCCAGATCCGCCGTCTGCCCGAAGAGGTGGACGGGGATGATGGCGCGGGTGCGTGCGGTGATCTTCGCTTCGATGAGCGCGGGATCGAGGTTGTAGGTGTGCTCGTCGACATCGACAAAGACGGGTGTCGCGCCGGCGTAGGTGATGGCCTCGGCCGTCGCGATGAACGTATTCGGGGTGGTGATCACCTCGTCCCCTTCACCCACCCCCAGACCCGCCAGCGCCAGCCACAGGGCGGAAGTGCCGCTCCCGACGCCCATGGCGTGTTTGGTCTGGCAATAGGCCGCGAATTCTTGTTCGAACTGCTGCACGAAGGGCCCTCCCGCGAAGGCCGTCTTTTCGATGACGCGCTGCATGGCTTCCTGGACCTCGTCCTGGATGGCCAGATACTGCGCCTTAAGATTCAAGAACAGTACTTCCATGATTCAATCTATCGTTAGTGTTTCGTATAAAACGGGCCGGGTTGCCGGCGACGACGGTGTAGGGCGGCACGTCTTTCGTCACGACGCTGCCGGCGCCGACAAGCGCATGCTCGCCGATGGTCACGCCGCACAGGATGGTCGCGTTGGAGCCGATTGAGGCGCCCGCGCGGACGCGCGTCGTCATGCAGGCCCAGTCGGCTTCGGTCTGTAGCGCGCCGCTTTCGGTCGTGGCGCGGGGGTAGCGGTCGTTGGTGAACATGACGCCATGCCCCACGAACACGCCGTCCTCGATCGCCACGCCTTCGCAGACGAACGAGTGGCTAGAAATCTTGCAATTCCGGCCGATACGCGCGCCTTTCTGGATCTCGACAAAGGTGCCGATCTTCGAATGCGCGCCGATCTCGCAGCCGTAGAGGTTGACGAACCCGTAGATTTTGACGTCTTCGCCGAGGACGACGTCGGGGGCGATGCGGGAGTAATCCATGTGGTAGAAGCTGGGGTCAGGAGGGGACGGATTGGAGGACGCGCTCGCGGGGCTGGACGATCGGCACCGAGACGCCGCCCGAGAGCAGCGACTGGCAGGCGGCCTCGATCGCCCGGGTGACGCGCATGCCGCTATGGCCGTCGCTCCGGGGCGTCGCGCCGGTCTGGATGCACTCGACGAAGTGGGCGCATTCGGCGCCCAACGCCTCGTATTCCTCGATACGCGGGATGTAGATGTCCCCGTACCGGTACGAAAACTGGAACGCCCCAAAGTCGTCGTAATACGCCGGCTTCTCCACCCCCTTGTCGTAGATCTTGACCTTCTCGTTGGGGCTGATATCGTCGTATTCGAGCATCTTCTTAGAGCCCACAAAAATCATCGACCGCACCTTGTTCGGGTCGATCCAGCTGTTGCGGATAAACGCGATGGGGCCGTCCTGGTACTGGAGCGTGGTCATCGCCACGTCCTCGATGCCATCGGCGAAGTGGCTGCGGCCCTGGGCGTTGACGGAGATGGGCTCCTTGCCGAGCACATAAGAGATGATGGAGATATCGTGCGGCGCGAGGTCCCAGATGACGTTGATGTCTTTCTGGAAAAGCCCCAGGTTGACGCGGGTGCTGTTGATGTACAACACTTCGCCGATCTCGCCGCTTTGTACGATCTGCTTAATCTTGTTGACCGCCGCCGTGTATTCAAACGTGTGACCCACCATGAGCGCCAGACCGCGGGCGTCGGCGATGTCGATCAGATCCTGGCACTCGACGCTCGACGGGGTGAGCGGCTTCTCCACAAACACGTGTTTGCCCCGCTCCAGGAACGCCTTCGCGAGCGGGTAATGAGTCCGAACCGGGGTGGCGATGACCACGGCATCGACGTCGGAGGCCAGGACCTCCTCGTAGTCGGCCGTGGTGGGGATGTCCGGGAACAGGTGCGTGATGCGCTGCAGCCGGCTTTCGTCTCGGTCGCAACAGACGGTTACCTGGCAGCCGGCGGTTTTTTTGAAATTGCGGATGAGGTTGGGGCCCCAGTAGCCGCAACCAATGACGCCAATCGTAATCATGCGGATGGAAGTATAAGCAGTGGCGAATAGACGGAGTGAGCGTGCTATCCGCATACAGACCCGGCCGTAGGCCCTGCTGGGACGCGGCGAACGCGCCGGCTGGGGTCGGCCAGGTGGTGCAATGGGTCGAGCGAAAGCATCGAGCGTCCCGTAGGACGAAGAGAAACGGACGGCTGCGGGGCAGGGGGTGCTCCGTTCGTGCGGCAATTCCGACGGCAGTTCAGGCGGCCGTTCGGGTATTCAACGCGGCGGGAATGGTTCGCAGCAGGATCTGCATATCCAGCGCGAACGAGCGTTTCCGGATGTATTCGATATCGAGCCGGACCATTTCGTCGAACGTCGTGGCGCTGCGGCCGCTGACCTGCCAGAGCCCCGTTACGCCCGGCTTGATGCACAACCGCTGCATGTGCCAGCTCTTATAGGCGCTCACTTCGTACGCGATGGGCGGACGCGGACCCACCAGGCTCATCGAGCCAGAGAGGACGTTCAGGAGCTGCGGTAGTTCGTCGAGGCTGGTCTTCCGCAGGAACCGGCCAAATTCGGTCACCCGCGGGTCGTTGTTTAATTTGTAGAGCGATCCGTCCACTCCCTCCTCGCCGGCGCTCGATCCCACTTCGCCCCGGATCAGCTTCCGCATGAACGCCTCGTGGATGGCTGTGTCCGCCCTGTGGGTCATCGAGCGGAACTTGACAAAGGTAAACGGCTCGCCCCCCTTGCCCACCCGTTCCTGGCGGAATAATACCGGGCCGGCCGAGGTGAGCTTCACCGCGATCCCGATGACAATCATCAGGGGAAGCGACAGGACGATCAATACCAGGGCGACGATGAAATCGATCACGCGTTTGCCCATCCGATACATCAGGCGCGACTGCTCCTCCAACCTGATCTGCTGAATCAGGATAGGAAGCGGGTCAAACGGGCGTTCCTCAGAGATCCCACTTAACTCTTGCAAACTCATGGTGATAGGTGTAAGATTTCGACATCATAGGAAGGGTCGTGGGGGGCCCTCCGGAGGGTGCATTGTGGGTCTATGAGGGTCGAATTGAATGCCACACGATACGCAGATTCGAGGGTGGCGCGCAGGTCGTTATGGAGCAGGTAGCTTGCTCCAATGGCTTATTTAGGATACCAGAAAACGGTTAGTCGACGGTCTGCGCCGCCGGCAGCCGGGGCAGCTCGGATTCGTAGCGGTAGTTGTAGCCATACCCGTAGCCATACCCGTAATCGGTCGCGAAACTCTTGATGTCGCACGCGTTGATGACGCTGCCGAGCAGGTGCACGTTGAACTGCCGGAAATCCTGGATCGCGCGGCTCAGGTTGTCCTTTCGGGTGTGGTTGGGGCGGACGACGATGACGGCGTTTTTGATGAAGCTGCCGATCGTCATGGCGTCGACGGTGCGGGTCACGGGCGGGGTGTCGATCAAGACGTAGTCGTACGCGGCCGAGATTTCAAAGAGGAAGTCCTTGAACTTCTCGGAGTCCAGCAGTTCGCTGGAGTGTTCGACGGACCCGCCGGCGGGGATCACGTCCAGGTGGAGCGATGGGGCGGAGAGGCGGAGCTCCTGATCCACCATGCGGATCGTCGGGTTAAAAAGCGGCGCGTCGCGGTAGGCCTGCTCGTCGAGCGGGCGGTAGATGTCGGGCACGGTGATGTAGTCGTGCAGGATGAAGTCGATCAGCCCGGGCGCGTTGAACGGGATGCCGAAGAAGCCCCCCACACTGGGGTTTTTGAGATCGCAATCGATGACGAGCACCCGTTTGCCGGCCAGCGCGAGCAGCAGCGAGAAGTTGGTGACGATGGTCGTCTTGCCCGTATTCTCCTCGCAACTCGTGAACAGGATATTATTCTTTGTCGGGCTGCGCTTGGTGGAGAGGGTGAACGATAGCTTGGTGCGGAGCATGCGGTAGGATTCCTTGAATCCGTAGCGGGTGTCCGTCAACAGGTCCAGATGGTTGCGCAGGTGATAGCCGCGGCGGATCCGGTCCCTGAATTCGGCCGGGAATGTGGGCATGATGGCGAGCACGGGCAGCATCAGGCCTTCTTCCACCTCGCGGATGCTCATGATCGTCTTACCCTGGAACTCGATGAGGAAGACGAGGGTGATGCCGGCGAGCCCCCCCAGCACCAGGCCGATCAGCACGGTGATCGTGCGGCGAGGCAGGATCGGGTCGATCGGCAACACGGCACTCTCGACGATGATGATGTCCTGGAGGTTCGACAGCTCCGCGATCCGCATCTCCTCGCGTTTGTCGGTCAGCAGGAGGTACATCTTCTCGTTCAGATCGCGGTCCCGCATGAGCGCCATCAGCTGGCCCTCGTTACTGGCGATATTGGCCACGCGCGAGTTATACGTCCCGATCAGGCGTGTGAGATTATCCCGCTTACGCTTCAGGGACTCCATGATCACCTCGTAGGCCGTGATCGTGTTCTGGTTGAATTCGGCGAGGTTGGACCGTATCTCGGCGATCCGTTCGTCGATCGCGATGACGTCCGGATGGCTCGCCGTCCGGCGCTGGAGCAACTCCAGGCGCTCGAGTTCGGCGCGCGTCAGCTGGTCGAGCAGGGTGGAGAAAGGCGTATAACTGCTGCTCTGGTCCGTCTGCGGGGTGAGGTAGGTCTGGTCGAAGTAGCCGTTGGTGCTGAACTGGCTCTTGATCGTCTCATGCCGGCTCTCGTACTGGGACAGCTCGAGTTCGGTCCGGATCTTCTCGGCCTCCAGGTTGCCGATAAATGCAATCGTCTCCCGCGTGCCCTCGTCGACACTTGTGATGCGGTTGCGGCCGCGGAACAGGCTGAGGCTGTCCTCGGAACGACGCAGGCTGGCGGTGATCTCGCCCAGCTGATCGTCGATGAACTTCGCCGAATACCGGATCGCCTCGCGTTTGTGCTCGAAGCGCGAGGCCTGAAACGACGAGGCCAGCGTATTTGCCGTCAGCTGAGCCATGAAGGGTGAGCTGGAGCGGACGTGCACCGTCATCAGCGTCGTGTTGATCGGGTTCTCGATCTCGATCCGCTCGCCCAGGTCGCTGACGACGTTTTCTGGGGTGCCGGTCGAAAACGTCAGCTCGCTGCCCGGGGTCGGGTTGGGCCAATCGATCTGCATCGTGAAGTGGGGCAGCGAAAACGATGCTTCCGAGGCGCCGGGCGCGGAGGCGATGAGGCTGTCGACCTCGGTTTCGTAGAGTTCGAGCTGTTGGCGCTCATTTACGCGGAGCGCGTAGACGCCGCCGGCGATGTTGCGAAACCCGGGCTTGATCGTGTATTCCTCGATACGAATACGCGGCGCCCCGCTCTCGGGGTGCCGGTCCAGCTCGTGCAGGTATTCGGCGAGCGACATGTCGAACCGATGGTCAATCACGCCGGGCACGACGATTTCGCCGACCGTCACCAGCAGATCCAGCTCCAGCACGACCCGCTCCAGCACCTCGCGGGAGCGGAGCAACAGCAACTCCGTCTCGATCTGGTCGACCGCCTGCTGGGCGAACATGATGCGGCTGAATTCATCCGTAGGCCCGCCACGGGTGTTGTTTTGCTCCTTCTTCAGGGTCGCGCTGGCCTCATAGACCGGTGAGGTAAGCATCGTGTACGCCACGGCCAGCGCAGCGAACAGGATCGTCGTCAAGATCAGTACATGTTTGTGCCGGAAGATAATCTGGACCAGATCGTTGAACGTCAACGCCGGCTCCTTTCGCGCGCCCTGCGAGAAGGGATTATAGGCGTTGCCGCTTTCGAGTAGTGGTGTGCCCATGATGGCGAAACGAGGATGGGAGGGAAGATGGAGCCGTTAGCGGCGGACGAGGAAGATGGCGGCGAGGGTGGCCAGGACGCCGGCGCCGGAGATCAGCAGCGAAGCGTTTCGGTAACTCACCAGACCCACGCGCGAGACATATAGCTGATCGCCCGAGATCAGGCCGAAGTCGGAGAGGGTGTCGCCCCGTTTGAGGATCTCCCGGGCGTTGATGTCGATCTTCTCTCCCTCTCGCTGGAGGTAGACCTTGTCCAGGTTGGCGTCGAGCGTCTCGCCCCCGGCCATGGCCATCAGGTCGGTCAGGCGCTCAAAGCCGGTCACGAAGTAGATGCCCGGGGACTGCACTTCGCCCAGCACACTGACGCGGAAGAGGGGCTGGATGGACAGCTCGGGATTCCGGTAGATACTGTTGTACCGATCCGAGATTTCGTCGCGGACGGCGGGGAATTCGCGGGATTGGACGCCCACCTGCCCGATGTAGGGCAGCTGCATCGTCCAATCCGTCATGACGAAATAGTCGCCGCTGATCTCGTCGTCTACGTTGAACAAGGTGAGGCGTACGCCATCGCCCAGACGTAATTCCTGGGCCCTCAGCTCGGTTGCGGTCCGGGGGGCCGCCAGCAAGAGGATAAACAGCGATAGATAAACCGCTCGGTGCATGGTTTTTAACAAGTTAACGTCTCGAGGGAGGATCGTGTCGGCGCGTCGGGCGCGTGCCGTGAGAGACCGATTGGAGGGCAGGGGGATGCAACACTCCCGACAGCGTACGCTACGTTACTCGTCGCGAGCGGCGCTTCGTGCGCACTGATCCGGGTCGAGATCGAGCGAATAGAGGCGCTTCAGGGCGGAGTTTTTCTGAGATGTGGGTCTTTTTGAGCGTTTCCGGCAAAATGGCGCCGGAAACGTCACAGCCGTGACGGGCTGGGCAAAAGGTTCGACGACGCCGGAACGTGTGGGCACGGACGGTTCTGGTCAAACCGTGCACAAGATAGCGTCCCTCGCAGGGTGGGGGAAGGGTTTTTGTCTACACCGCTATGCGCCAAAGGTGTAGTCCACCGGCATTTTATTGCTCGTATCCGACGGTAGGTTTTGCTATACTCGGTGCCTGGTCTCGTACCTTCTCCCGAGAATCCAACCTTTACCGCATGAAACTTACCTTCTGGGGAGCCGCCCGCACAGTGACCGGGTCGAAACACCTACTCGAACTCGAAAACGGCAAACGCATCCTGCTGGATTGTGGCCTCTTCCAGGGCCGGCGCGCCGACGCCGAAACGCAAAACCGCCAGTTCGGGTTTGACCCCACGACCATCGACGTCGTACTACTTTCGCATGCCCACATCGACCACGCCGGCCTGCTGCCAAAGCTCTATCGAGACGGCTTTCGGGGGCGCGTCTACGCCACCCATGCCACGTACGACCTCGCCAGTCTCCTCCTCTACGACAGCGCTCACATCCAGGAAAAAGACGTCGAGTTCGTCAACCGGATCCGCTCCCGCAAGGGCCAGGAGCCAGTCGAAGCCCTGTACGACGACGACGACGTGGAGGGCATCCTGGGTCGTTTTGTCACCGTAAGTTACGGGGATCCGTTTTCGCCCTGCGAGGGCGTGCAGGTTGTCTACCGCGACGCCGGCCACATCCTGGGCTCGGCCACGATGGTGCTCACCCTGCAGGATCGAGGGAAAACGATCCGTCTGGGCTTCACAGGAGACGTCGGCTCGCCCGGCCGGCCGATCCTGCGGGATCCTCAGCCGATGGACGCGTGCGACTACCTGATCTCGGAGTCGACCTACGGCGGGATGGTCCACGAAGGGGAGGAACACGCCCGTGGCAGGCTGGCCGGCATCGTCGAACGCACGGCCAAACGCGGCGGCAAACTCATCATTCCGGCCTTCGCCGTCGGGCGGACCCAGGAAATCGTGTACGCCCTGGACCAGCTCCAGAATGAAAAGAAGCTGCCTCCGATCCCCGTCTATGTGGATAGCCCGCTTGCGGTAAACGCCACGGGGGTTTTTATGGCACACCCGGAGTGTTTCGACCGCGAGCTCCGCCAGTACATGCGAGACGATCCGAATCCGTTCGGGTTCGAGAACCTCACGTACATCCGCGATGTCAGAGACTCGAAAGCGCTCAACGACACCCGAATGCCGATGGTGATCATTTCGGCTTCGGGGATGTGCGAGGCCGGCCGCGTGCTCCATCACCTGCGCAACAACATCGAGGATCCGAGAACAACCATCCTGATCGTGGGCTTCTGCGCCGAGCACACCCTTGGCAAAAAACTCGTCGATAAGCTGCCCGAGGTCCGGATCTTTGGCGAAGACTACCACCTCCGCGCCGAGGTGGTGGTGATCAATGCCTATTCGGCCCATGCGGACGAGCCGGGACTGCTCGAGGTCATCGGCGCGCAGGACAAGAGCCGGCTCAAGAAAATCTTCCTGGTCCACGGGGCACCCGAGCGGCAGGACGCGTTCAAGGCTTCGCTGCTACAGCGCGGCTACCACGACGTGACGGTCCCCGAACATGGCGAATCGTTTGAGATTACGTAACGAAGTGAAGCGTTGGCTTACGCTGGCGGCGGCGCTGGCGACCGTTCTTGTCGCCAGCCACGGGCTCCGCGTCGCGGCCGCACAGCCAGGGCCGTTTGTGCCCCGCGGGCAGATGAAAGTAGGCCTCGCCCTTAGCGGAGGCGGCGCCAAAGGCCTGGCGCATATCGGAGTCCTCAAGGTGCTCGAAGAGGCCGGTGTACACGTAGAGGTCGTCACAGGCACCAGCATGGGTTCGATCGTGGGCGCCCTGTACGCCATCGGCTACTCACCCTCCGATCTGGATACCCTCGCCGTGTCGCAGGCGTGGTCTCAGCTCTTTAACGAGCGGCCGCCCCGTAATGCCATTCCCTTCGAGCGCCGCAACGAGCAGGATCGGTATCTCCTCTCGCTGCCGCTGCGCGGCGCGCGGGTGGGGCTGCCCGCCGGCCTGATCAGCGGACACCAGGTGGTGATGATGCTCACGCGCCTGACTCATAACATGCACGATCAGTCGGATTTTACCCGCTTCCCGATTCCGTTTGCGTGCGTGGCGACGGACCTCGAGTCGGGCATGGCCCACCGATTCTCCAGCGGCTACCTTCCGGAAGCGCTACGCGCCAGCATGTCGGTGCCGAGTGTGCTCCTGCCGGCGCGGGTCGGCGATCGCTATTATGTCGACGGAGACGCCTCTCGCAATCTCCCTGTCGAGGACGCGATCGACCTCGGCGCGACGTTTGTCATCGGGGTGGATGTCGGTCGCGGGCTCCTGCCGGCCAACAGCCTCGCCTCCCTCGTCGAGATCATGGACCAGGTGGCCAGCTTCCCCGAGCAGGCGTCGACCGATCGTCAACGCGCCATGGCCGATCTGCTCATCGATCCCGACCTGACCGGGCTGACAGTCCTCAGCTTCGGCGACGCCCGCGAAATCATCCGGCGGGGCGAGGTGGCTGCGCGCGCGATGTTGCCCCAACTCCTCACCCTCGCCGCCTCGCAACAGGGCGAGGTGCCGCCCCGGCCGGCGGTCCAGCTCCCGGATTCGCTCTTCATCGAGGCCGTTCAGGTGGAGGGCCTTGTACAACCGTATCTGCGCCAGCTCGAACTCAGCCTCGGCATCAAGGCGCCGGAATGGATCCGGTATGCGGATCTGGAACTGGCGCTAAACCGCACATTTTACGCGGACATCTTCGAAAACGTCCTGTACCGCCTCCTCCCGGGCAGCGAGCCGAACACCCACATTATCTCGATCAGCACCCGCGTCCAGCCACACGAGCGCCTGCGCCTGGGTGTTCGGTACGACTCTGAATACAAAGCCTCGCTCCTCCTCAGCGCTGTCTCCCGAGGTCGCATCGGCGGCCCGGGTACGGAAATCCAGGGGGATCTCCGCTTCGGCGAGACGCACCAGGGAACAGCCCACTACCGCATCCCGCTCGCCACGCGGCCGCGGGCGGAGATGCGGCTCTGGGGGCGGATCACCCGTGAACCGCTCGACCTCTTTGTATCCGGCGTCCGACTTTCCTCCATCAAGGTACGTGTGGCCGAATCGTCGGCCGATTTCAGCGGCACGCTCTTCACCAACAGCCTGGGCTCGATCGGGGCCCGGTGGGAGCTGTACGATTATGGCCAGGATGTCGGCGCCGGCGATTTTCTCGAGGACCACGGCGGCCTCCTCCTCGGAAACGCCCACTATTTCCTTGATTCGTTCGACCGGACCGCCTTCCCGACCTCCGGCGTCCTGATCCACGCCCGGGCGGAACTCGCGCCCCGGGGGGTGGCGCGGCAGTCGTTCACCCACTATGTGTTCGATGGGCAATTTCGCCAGTCGATCGCACCCCGGCTGACCTTCCTGTCCCGCCTGACGTTTGGCCACGTCAAGGGCCGGCGTATCCCGCTGCACTACCGGTTTTATGCCGGCGGCGCCAACATCTTCCGCAATCTGGACACCCGTCAGTTCCCGCTCCTCGGCTACGACCTGCATGAACTATCCGGCAATAGCCTCCACGCCTTCTCCGTTGGAACTCAACTTCAGGTGGTCAGGAACTGGTTTCTTACGGCCGAATGGAATGGCGCCCGCCTCGCCGAGGACTGGCGCTGGAAGGTGGCCGCCACGGATTTTCGTTTCGGCTACGGCCTCACCCTGGGCCTGATCTCACCCATCGGACCCGTCGAACTCGCCCTCATGGGCCAGACGATCGGAGGCCCGTATACGACGCAGCTGAACATTGGCTATGTGTTCTGACAGGGGTTTAATGTTCGATGTTCAAGGTTTAAGGCGTGTGTCGTCGTGGCCCCGGTTCAACCGTTGATTGACGCCTTCATCACAAATCGGTTTTATGCTGTGAAAACCCTCCTCCTCGTCCTCAGCCTCATTCTTGCGCCGGCGCTGGTCGCCCAGCCGGCCAGCGTCCGTGTGGGGATAATCGGGCTCGATACGTCCCACAGCGTGGCCTTCACGAAGGTGCTGAACGATTCCGCGGCGGCGGAGGACGTCGCCGGCTTCCGGGTCGTGGCGGCCTACCCGAAAGGCAGCCCGGATATCGAGTCGAGCGTGCGCCGGGTGCCGGAGTACACGGCGGCGATGCGGGAGATGGGGGTGGAGATCGTGGACTCGATCGAAGCGCTGCTGGAACAGGTGGATGTGGTTCTGCTGGAGACCAACGACGGCCGGCCCCATTACGAGCAGGCGCTGCCGGTGATCCGGGCCGGCAAGCCTCTGTTTATCGACAAGCCGATCGCCGGCACCCTCGCGGACGCAATCAAGATCTTCGAGGCGGCAAAAGCCCACGGCGTGCCGGTTTTCTCGTCGTCCTCTCTTCGGTACACGGCCAACGCCCAGGCGGTGCGCGCCGGCGCGGTGGGGATGGTGCTCGGCGCCGAGGCCTATAGCCCGGCGACGCTCGAACCCACCCACCCCGACCTGTTCTGGTACGGCATCCACGGGGTCGAACTCCTCTTTACGGCCATGGGCACGGGCTGCCAGACGGTCCAGCGCATCACCACGGCGGACACCGACCTGGTCGTGGGGGTGTGGGAGGATGGTCGGATCGGCACGTTCCGCGGCCTCCGCGCCGGAAAAACAGGGTATGGCGGCGTCGCCTTCGGCGAAACCGGCATCCACGAACTCGGGCCGTACGACGGCTACCGCCCGCTCGTCGTGGAAATCGTCCGCTTCTTCCGCACGGGCGTTCCGCCCGTCTCCGCCGAAGAATCACTGGAAATCTACGCCTTCATGGAAGCCGCCGACGAAAGCAAACGCGACGGCGGCGCCCCGGTCTCCATGGTGGATGTGCTCACCCGCGCCCGCTCCGAAGCCGCGACCCATTGATCACCCCCCGATTCGTACGCGTACTCGAAACCGCTTCCCTCACTCCGCCTGTTCCTGCGTTAAAAGCCCACCGTCCATCGCGTAATACTCCGGTCCAAGCTCAAAACACCCATTCCGGATGCCATTCCAGGGCGCATCGGGATGGGGGAGCCGGCGCCTCATGGCCTCCCAGTCGCGGTAGTTCTGGTGACCGTTGGTTTCGATGAGGGGGAGGCCAAGGCCCGGGAACGGGGCCAGGCGACAGGCGACGGCCTTATTCCAGGCCAGAAGCCAGGGGTTGACGGTGAGGTCGGCACAGAAGCAGGGGATCCCTCGGTCGTGGGCGAGACGGGCGATGCGGAGGGTCATGCTGAGGGTTTTGGCGATGGGCTTGAGTGCGATGGCGCCATAGCCGAGGTCGATCCGCCGGCCGGCGTCGGCGTCCGTGTGCGCGCTTTCGTCGGCGGCGATACACACATCCAGATCGCGCACGTCTTGCTCGTCGTCTTCGAGGAACGGTTCTTCGAGGAGGATGATGCGATCCCGCGCCCCGATGTGATCGGCATGGTCTAGCAGGGCGAGCAGGGTGTCCCGGTGTTCGTAGCGGGCGTTGGCGTCCAGGTAGTAGGGGATGCGGCCGTTGGGAGTGTGGGGTGTTTCGCGGGGGCCGAGGAGGCGGTGAAGCCGGCTCAGGCGGTCGCAGTCGTTTGCCAGCATCTCTGCC
>JAWXAX010000146.1 GCA_034439735.1 Rhodothermales bacterium
CCTCCTCCGTGCCCCATCCATCCACATGTGCACCGCCTCGCCCCTCACACACAGCGGCCGTAACGCAGTTCCCTGGCCATGCGAATGTTTCGTTCCTACCGGCTGCACCTGGCGCGCACTGCATTTCTGCTTGCGTTCCCCCTTTATGCCCTCGCTCATGTCCAATGGTTCAGCGCCTACAGCTACGCCGAGCGCCCCCTCCCCCTCGATGAAATCCTGACGCCCCTCTTCGCAATTCTCCTGGCCGTGTCAACGATCAGCGTAGCCGGCGTGGTTGTGCTCGATGAGCGACTTACCCGATTGCCCCAGTACGCGACCATCTCCGCCTGGCTAATCCAATTCGAACATCGGAGCGACTTGTTCCTCACCCTGGGATTTGCGCCTGACTTTTTCCTGAGCGTAGCCGCCTTTGTCGAATTTACGCTGGGCTTTTTATCGATTGAATGAACGCGTCGTGCGTGTCACGCCGCAGGCCGTACACCTGGCTAGTGGCAAGTTCATCCGAACGCATACCCCTCTCTGGGCCGTAGGCGTCCGAGCGAATCCGCTTGCGGACCTCCTCGGCCTCGAGCAGACGCGGGGGGGCCGAATCGTGGTACAACCCGACCTCAGCGTACCGAACCGACCTGATGTGTTCGTCATGGGCGATATGGCGGCAAGCACCCAACTCGACGGCACCGTCCGCCCGCAGCTGGCGTCGGTTGCTCGGCAGGCCGGCCGGCACGTCGCGACCGTAATTCAGCGCCGGCTTCGCCAGGAAGAAGCGCCGGCGTTCACGTACCGCGATCCAGCCCTCATGGCCACGGTCAGCCGGCATGCCGCGGTCGCTGAATTCCCCGGGGACAGGCTCCAGGGATTTTTTGCCTGGCTGTCCGGGCTACTGCTGCACCTCGTCCTCCTGGTAGGATACCACAAACGGATGCACGTCATCATCAGCTGGATTTGCACCTACCTGACCCAGAATCGCTGCGCTCGTCTCATCCTCCCGATCGAGCAACGCGTGGCCCTGATAGCCGCCGCCCCCCCGAAGCCCTTGGGCGATGGGCGGCTCCCTGGCCGGCGCACGCGGAACCTGTGTCGCCCGAGGGGGACCCGCTGCGCCACATCAACCTGTTGCTCGCGCAACATATCCAGGAGAAGACAGCCGTGGGCTCGCGATAGACGACTCGGCGCGAGTCAAGCCCAGCATTTGTCTTCTCGCAGGAAACTTCACGAAATGAGACCCATTACACCTGTAAAACGAGTTCTCATTCCGCGGCTGGCAGAAAAATACCGCACGCCATTCATCATTGTAGGTGCGTCGCGTGCATATACGGATAGGGCTCGCCTCGTACCCGATCGTCACTGCTTCCGGCGAATTCGCAATCGACATCCGCTTAGAGCCGGCGAAATCGCTGCCTTCAGACCTGTTTGATGGAGAATCACCATGCACCGTTGTCTAGTTTTCGCACTCGCTGGAGCCTTTTTGCTCCTCTCCGGTTGCGCACATTCCGCCAATACCCCCGGCGCCGACAGAGCCCCGGATGAGCCCAAGACCGAACTCCGGGACGCCACGTTGGCCGAAGCCGAAGTCGTGCGCATCTTCCTGGATGGGGTAGACAAAGGCGATACCCCACGTGCGTTGCGTGTCGATCGCCGTTTTGGATTCAGCGAAATCCTGCTTCGTAAGGGGAAAGAACGCAAACGGCTGTTCGAGATCGAGCAGACCAGCACCTCGGGCTCCAACACGATGGCCTATCAGTTTGGCCATACAAACGATGGATACTATCTTACGCTCAATGTAGAAGACCTGCCCAAGAAACGTAACTCGGATACGCACTTCTACATCCCCTACACGAATTCGCCCCTGCTGATCACGGATCGGCAATACGGCTTGGAGATCATCATCTATTGATCGCCTCGCCGGCCGATCTAATGACCCGGTTACCGACGATCCTCATGATGTCTCGCCGCCGTTTCGTACAGTCGGCCGCCGCGCTTGGCGCCAGCGCCGTGGCCCCTTCCTGGCTTCATGCGACGCCACCGAGCGATGCGTCTCGCATCGGATGCCAGCAATATACCTGGTTCAATTTTTATCAGCGAGACGACAAAGACTGGTTCGCGGATTACGATGCGTCCTTTACGGCGTTTCGCTCCTCCGGCCTGGCCGGATTCGAGCCGGCGTTCGGCTCCCTGGCCGAGGTCGAACGGCTGGCGCCGTTCCTGGCATCCCACCGCATCTGGATGTCCTCACTGTACGTCGGCTCGACATTGCATCTTCCCGATGTCGTTGAAGCCAACATCGCGCAGGCGCTTGAAATCGCCGTCGCGGCGAAATCTCTGGGCGCGCGGATCGTGGTTAGTAACCCATCCCCCATCGCCTGGGGCAGCCAGGAGAACAAGAATGACGCTCAATTGACCCTCCAGGCGAACGCGCTCGACCGGCTCGGGGCTGCTCTCCGCGCGGAAGGCCTTACCCTTGCCTATCACACGCACGACCCCGAACTACGCGCCGGCGCACGCGAGTTCCACCATATGATGCTCGGGACCGACCCCGAACATGTGAAGCTGTGCCTGGATGCCCACTGGGTCTACCGCGGCGCCGGCAATTCACAGGTGGCCCTGTTTGACATCGTTCGGCTCTATGGGGATCGCATCGTTGAGCTGCACCTACGGCAATCCCACAACACCGTCTGGAGCGAGACCTTTGGCGATGGAGATATCGATTATCGCCGGCTGGTGTCCGTCCTGCAGGATCGGAGCATCAAACCCCTCCTCATCCTCGAACAGGCGGCCGAAACGGGCACCCCTCGCACCATGAGCACTGTCGCAGCCCTCACACGCAGCCTCGCCTACACGGCCGACGTATTTGCTCCGTTGCTCGACGGGTGACCGGCATTCCGCCTCATTCCTCCTCTCCTTCCGACGTTGCCGCTTCCCCCCGCACGCCGTCGAGGCCATTCTCGAGTGCCATCAAATGCATGCGCTCCCGTTGCAGGGACGGGTCGTCCAGTAACTCTTCGATCTCTTTTAATTTCGGCAGCGCGGCCAGCTCGCTCAGGCCGAATTGCTCGAGGAAACGCTCGGACGTTCCATACAATAACGGCTTCCCGATAGCCTCGCTCCGGCCGACGATGTCGACGAGTCCCATCTCGAGCAGCTTGCGTACGGCGTAGTCGCTATCAACACCGCGGATGAAGTCCACCTCCGGTCTTGTCGTGGGCTGGCTGTAGGCCACGATCGCCAGCGTTTCCATCAACGTCCTCGACAGTTTCTTTGGGCGGTCCTGTTTGTAGATCGCGCGGATATACTCGGCATACCCGGGATCCGTCGCCATGCGGATCCCGCCGGCCCAGATCTTCACCCGGAAAGCCCTGTTCAGCCGGCTGTAGAGTGTATTGAGCCGTTCCACCGACTCCGCCACCTGGGCATCCGTGGGCCGGCGTTCGCCGGAGATCTCGCTGAAGACGCGGGAGACCCGCGCCAGAGGAATCGGGTCGTCTGCCGCAAACGCCAGCGCTTCGACCACGCCATCCAGCTTCGCCTCATACTCGGAGATTACAGGTGCCTCCGAGACGATTCCACCGTGGACAGGTGATTCCGATGGAGGAACGGGATACGCCTTCGGCTGGCTGACGGGCGGCTGGCGCTCATCCTCGGATTCCCGGTACTCAAGCGCTTCGAGCGCTTCGCGGGCGCTGCGTGTAAGCTTCTCAGCGTGTCGCTGATCGGTATCCTCGGGGATGGCCATGTGTTCTGCCATGAAATGATGCGTTGTCGGGCCCGGCGTTTCAGAACGATCACGTTCGGCCGGCCTGGCTTCTAGGAGCCTGGCTTCTAAGGTGGATACTGGCGCGGGCTGCTCGCTAAACACATGGGCCGGAGCCGGGGTTTCCGCATCGCCCCCTTCATCTGTGGCTTTGCTCCCATCCTCCATCCCCCGGCGTTGCTGCCTCTGAGGCGTTTGCACGTCAGGAGTCGGAACCGTCGCAGCCCCTTCTGACGTCGACGCCTCTCGATTTGACAAGGATACCTCGGATACCCGCATTTCGAATGGCGCCGGCTGACCAGGATTCGCCTCCGCGTGCCGAACCTCTTCATCCTCTGCCGCAAGGAAGGCAGCCGAAACGCTACGCAAGGGCGAGGTATCAAGCAGGGCATCGGATGCGGGATCTTCCTCTCCTGGATGATCGCCCACTGCTTTCTGAACCGCGTTCGACCCTACTAGGGGTGAATCGATCACCGGTTCGGGAGCTATCGGCGACTCGACATCGGGCTGGTGAACCACGACGGCTTCGACACCTGGTTCTTCACTGCTCGACGACATCATAACCGACTTTTCAAGTACGGGCTCTTCGATGACCGCCGCCTCAACAACCGCTTCTTCAACAACAGGCGCCTCAACAACCGCCTCTTCAACAACAGGGGCCTCAATCACGGATGCTTCAGCAATCGTCTCCTCCACAACAGGGGCCTCAATCACGGATGCTTCAGCAATCGTTTCCACGACAACCGGGGCCTCAATCACGGATGCTTCAGCAATCGTCTCCTCGACAACAGGGGCCTCAATCACGGACGTTTCAGCCATCGTTTCCTCGACAACCGGCGCTTCAATTGCCGGAAATTCAGTTCCCGGCTCCTGCATCGGTCCAACGGATGTCGACACAGGCTTCCCTGGGTTGGCCTGAGCCGGCGGCAAATCGGCCTTCTGCTCTTCAACGTGCGACGCCTCAGCGTTCAAGCGCGGTTCAGGCTCAACGATGCGTACCGTTTCTACCCGCGGAACGACACGTCGTTCGGGTTTTGAAAAGAGCGCCACGCTGCGCTTTTTTTCTTCGGTGGGCCGTGGAAATTGTGTTTCCTCGGTGTGAGTCGTCGATTTCGCCACGACAGGTGGGCGCTCATCTTCCTGGTTCGGTTGAGGAGGCTCCGGAGTCGCTCCTTGCGACGCCTTGGCGCTAGCGACATGATGCTCCTCATGCTCATTTTTGAGGCTCAGCAGGAAATCGGACAGTGATTGCGCCCGGCTCGAAGGGGGGCCGGCTGTATCGGGCGGGCGGCGTTCTCCCTCGATGGCCGCCGCGATCGACTCCAGCGCCGGGAAATTTGGACGGGGATTGGGGGCCTGATCGGTCGTCGCGAGGTTCGTCGGGATTGCGTGGCCGTCCCCCGTCGGCGGATCGAGGCGCGCGAGGATGGAAAGGGCCTGCTGACGTGCATCAGCGATCTGGCCTCCCTCCTGCGAAGATAGAGGCGTGGCTTGCCGGGAAGTCGGCGGCTCGGCAGGCGGCGTCCGCAGCGTATGAAACGCCTTCAACACATCCGGCTTTTTGGGCCGAGCAAGTTCATGGGGCTTGTCCTGTCCAGCCGGCGCGCGGGAGGGGTCCTCCGAGGGCGAAGCAGCCGAACGATCCAGTTCATTCGCCTTGCGGCTTTGTACCGGAGACACAATCCAGCTCTCACGCGGCATCGCGGCGTCGTACGAGGTGGCCGAAAA
The DNA here is from genome assembly GCA_034439735.1 of Rhodothermales bacterium. Lineage (NCBI taxonomy): Bacteria > Pseudomonadati > Rhodothermota > Rhodothermia > Rhodothermales > Rhodothermales bacterium. The sequence continues at coordinate 5,477 of JAWXAX010000146.1, forward strand.
TCGGGGAGGGCCTGGGGCATCCATGGGGGCATCGACACTCGGCGCAGGGCGCAGCCGAGGGCCTGTCTCGCTGGATTTCCGCGGAATATCGAGCGTGCCGTTTAACGGGTCGTAGATGCGGCGTGCGCCCGCTGGGCGTTCTGCTTCGCCGGCATCGTCCGCGCTCAGCGTGGCGTCTGGGCGTTCCGGTCGGCTTTCAGCGAGTGTCCGATCACTGCCCTCCCCCATTGACGCTTCCAGCTTATCCAGGGACTTTAGGACGAACGACTCGTAGTCACTATCCATCCCGTCGAGCTCCGTGGGATTCGACAACAGGACATTCGAATCCAGCGCCGGCGCGGACGTATCCGCCGCGGACGCAAAATCGATCGGTCCGTCTTCATGCCAGGGAAGGGAGTCCTCCCGTTCAATCGTCTCGGGCAACTCCTTGGCAGACTCGAGCGTCTCTTCCGGCTTGAAACCGGGATACCGCGGTGCGTGCGGAATGATATACGTTTCACCGACCCGGCTGAACTTGTCGAAGGACTCGATAACCTGTCGTTTGAAGACCTGGAGCCGGGCGCGCAGTGCGTGGGAGTCTATACTTTTGTCGCCGCCGTGAAACCGGATGAGATCCTGCTCGACATCTTCCGGCAGCGATATTTTGCGCACGTCTACACGCAGACCCCGCCGGCGGAGGGCGGAGAGTAATTCGTTTTTGTATTCGTCGATACTCGGCAGCTCAGCATCATTATCCGGCTGTGGAGTGGCTATACCTCCCGATGAGAAGAGGCCACTTGGTGGGGTATAGCTATCCTCGCCGTCGGGCTCGTTGGCCAGGGCGCCGAGGTCCCATATGGGTTTGTCTTTCTTTTTGACGGGGAGGACTTCGTCGGCAGGGGCAGGATCCTGAAAGAGGCCTTCACCCTCTTTCAGAAAAGAGGTAAGGTAATTTCCGGGATCCAGCCACGTGTAGTCTCGCTTTTCGGGCGACCAGATCGCCGTCCCTGAGACTTTGACCCAATCCACATCCCGATCAGAGAACGGCGACGACCGTCCCTTCTTTAAAAGTCGATCCCTAAATCCGCCAAAGTAACGAGCCATAGCGGCGTATCGGTTTCGCCGGTGAATGGAAACGTACGCGAGCCGTCGCGGGGCGAGGCGTCACGTGCGTCGAGGGGCTCGGGGGGATGAGACAAAAAACGCGCGGAGCATCCGTGTAAGTTTAACGTGTGGGGCTCCCGTGTACGAACGCTTTTTGACGACGCCTGGCTGCGTTTTTCAGAGAAAGGCCATGCGCCGTTGGGCTCACTCGTTTGCCGGCTGTACAGTCGGATCCGCTGGCGGGGGTGTCGCGCCCCCGTAGGAGAGGGTGCGTTCCAGGTAGAAATCGTTCCCGTCGGGGGTGATGAGAAGCGAAACCTGTCCCTGCTGCGCCATCTCAAGGATCACGAGGAAGGTGACGATGATAAAATGCTTCGGCCGACTGGCGATGAGGTGAACAAACGAGAGCCTGTCCTCAAAGGCCAACCGCTCCAGCACAAACTCGCGCTGAGAATCCAGCGAGTACTGGTTACGATGTACCGCGTGAACGGGCGTATCCGGCACCTCGCTGAGCACTCGCTGTAAGGCGCTGATCAGACTAAAGACCGACACCTCGAGCTCGACACCCTGCACTCCAATAATCTGCTCCTTCTCCTGCTCGGAGAACGAACGCGTGAAGTGCTCGCCGCGTATCTCATAATTGTCGTTCAAAGACTGTGCCGCCTCCTTGTACTGCATGTACGTAAGGAGTCGCTTCACCAGTTCGCTGCGTGGATCGACCGGTTCGCCCTCTTCATCCACTTCGGCCGACGGCAGCAGCATGCGCGCCTTGATGTTGATCAACTGGGCGGACATATAGATGAAGTCGCCCACGCTATCGAGGTCGATCTGCTCGAGCACACGCACGTACGAGAGAAACTCGTCCGTTATCCGCGAAATGGGGATATCGTGGATATCGAGTTCATCCCGCTGAATAAAAAACAGCAGAAGGTCCAGGGGTCCTTCGAATTCCTGCAGTTGAACGCGATACATCGAAGCGAGGTGAATCGGCTAGTGATCGGCAAGCCGGCAGCGGCCATAACCATGGACGCAAGAATCGTGCGGAAGCCGCGCCCGTCGCTGGCGCATCCTATTAGGAGTATCGTCACGGCGAACCGCCGGCGCGAGATTTAAACCAGGCGATGGTGTGTGTCAATCCATCCGTCAGGCTTATTTCCGGCCGCCAACCCAACGTGTGGCCGGCCAGGCCGGCATCGAGCACGCTGCGGGCGACCTCTCCCGTGCGCGCCGGCGCCAGGGCAAAGCCGGGGTCGACGCCAAGTGCATCGGAGAGGACGTGGTACAATTCCAGGACGCTGGTCTCGATACCGGTCCCAATGTTAAACGTGCCGCTCGCAGGCTGCCGCAGGGCCAACCGATTGGCGCGAACGACATCGCCCACATACACATAATCGCGCGTCTGGAGGCCATCCCCAAAAATCGTGACGGGACGAACGGCGAGCAGCCGCTCGATAAACACCGAGATCACACCCGCGTCGCCTTCGGGTGTCTGGCGAGGGCCATACACGTTGGCGTAACGGAGGGAGACAGTAGTCAAGCCGTGGACATCCGCGTAATAGGCAAGATACCGCTCGGACACAAGCTTGGATACGCCGTAAGGCGATTGGGGGCGCTCCGGATGGGTTTCGTCCTGAGGAACACGCACGGGCTCGCCATATAACGCCCCTCCGGAAGAGGAAAAGACGACGCGCCGGAGTCCGGCGGCACGACCGGCTTCCAGCAGATTCAGCAGCCCCAACACATTTACGCGGGCATCAAACGCCGGCTCGGCGACAGAGCGTCGGACGTCGATCTGGGCGGCAAGGTGTACCAGAGCGTCGAAGCGATGCTCGGCAAAGAGGTCGCACACGGCAGGGTCGCCGATGTCCAGGACGTGCAGTGACACACCGGGGGGAACCTGCTCTCGGTAGCCATTGATCAGGTTGTCGAGCACATGTACCTCGTGCCCTTCATCCAGCAACGCATCCGCGACATGGGAGCCGATAAAGCCGGCGCCTCCGGTCACGAGCACCTTCATGCCGGCGTGAGCGCGATGGTGGAGAACGTATCCGGGGCAAACAGCGTCTGGGCGAGGTCCTGCACCTGCGCGGCCGTCACGGCCTCGACCGAGGCGATGATTTCGTCCAGCGAGAAATTGCGGCCAAAATAAAGCTCTTGTTTCCCCAATCGCATCATCCGGTTGCTCATGCTTTCGAGCCCCAACATGAGCGAACCCTTGACCTGGCTGACCGCCTGGTGGAGCAGGCGCGGGCTAATGGGGACCTGCGCGAGGCGGTCGATCTCCCGAAGGATCAGCTTTGTCGCGCGGGGGATTTTCTTGCTATCCGTGCCCATATAGACGCCAAAATCGCCCGTGTCCGACTGCATGTTGGCGAACGAGTAGATCGAGTAACAGAATCCGTACTTCTCGCGGATATTCTGGTTGAGCCGGCTGGACATCCCACTGCCCAGGATCGTATTGAGCACATTCATGACGCTCCGACGTTCGTCCATGATACCAAACGCGCGCCGGCCCAGGACGAGATGCGCCTGCTGGATTGGCCGCGGCTCGATGAGATCGCCCGGGGCGTAACCGTTGACCGACGGCGTGGCGTACTCGCGGTTCGTGCGATCCACCCCTTCAAAAGCCTTGCGAACGTACTGGACGACGCGGTTGTGGTCGATATTACCGGCGACGGAGATGATCGTCCGCGCCGGCGTGTACCGGGTATCGACGTAGTGTTGAAGCTGGTCGCGCGTGAAAGACCGGACGCTGTCCGGGTAGCCGATGATCGGGCGCGCGAGAGGGGTGTTCTTGTAAACGACGGCCTCGTATCGATCAAAGATGAGGTCTTCCGGCACATCCTCATACATCTTGATCTCCTCGATCACCACATCCTTTTCCTTGTCGAGCTCCTTTTCGGGGAAGGTCGGCCGGAGGATGAGATCGCAGGTGACATCGATCGCACGGTCCAGATGTTCGTCGAGCGCGCGGGCGTAATAACAGGTGTATTCCTTGGTCGTGAAGGCATTCAGATAGCCTCCGACAGACTCCAGCCGGCGCGCGATCTGATCCATCCTCCGGCGTTGGGTCCCTTTGAACACCATGTGTTCGATAAAATGGGAGATGCCGGCTTCCGCCTCGCTTTCATCGCGACTGCCGGTATAGACCCATACGCCTACCGAGATGGAACGGACAGAGGGAATGGCTTCCGTAACGATACGGAGTCCGTTCGGGAGCGTGGTTTTATCAAATCCGGAAGCGGCCGGCGTGTTCATGGCTCGGTCCCGAGATGGGCGTAATGAGTTAAAAAAACGGGGATCCCCTGATTTGAAACACCGGGAGGGAGCAAGGCTCCCTCCCGGTGTCCAACGTTCACACATCGACTGGTCTAGCGACGTCCACCGCCACCACCGCCGCGACGATCGCCACCACCGCCGCCGCCGCGACGATCGCCACCGCCACCGCCACCACGACGATCACCACCGCCTCCTCCGCCGCGCCGATCGCCACCACGATCTCCGCGGTCGCTACTACTGCGCTCCCGCTCGGGCCGTTCGACGCCATTCTCCGGTTTCGGGAGGAACGGTTTACGGCTCAGACGGAGTTTGCCGTCGTCGCGGACTTCGATCAGCTTGACGCGGATCTTGTCGCCTACCTGCACATAGTCTTCGGGACGTTCCACGTACACATGGTCCATCTCCGACACGTGCAACATGCCTTCTTTCCCCGGCATGATCTCGATGATCGCACCGAAGCTCAGGATGTCGCGCACGGTGCCTTCGTATTCCTCACCCTCTTCAGGGACGGTTACGATGCCCTTGATGATGCGCAGCGCCGCTTCGGCATTCTCCTGGTTGGTAGCGGACACGGTTACGTAACCAACGCCATCGCGTTCTTCGATCTCGATCTGAGTGCTCGTCTCGCGCTGGATGCCCTGGATGATCTTGCCACCGGGCCCGATAACCGCGCCGATAAACTCGGAGTCGATCGTGATCTGCGTGAGGCGAGGCGCGTAGGGCGACATTTCGCCGCGCGGCTTGTCGAGCACCTCGGCCATCTTGTCGAGGATATATAGCCGGCCTTCGCGGGCCTGTTCGAGGGCGCTTGCGAGGACCTGCTTGGTCAGACCCGACACCTTGATGTCCATCTGGCAGGCCGTGATCCCGGCGCGGCTCCCCGTCACCTTGAAGTCCATATCGCCGAGGTGGTCCTCGGTGCCCAGGATATCGCTGAGCACGGCAACCCGCACCCCGTCCGTGATGAGCCCCATTGCCACGCCGGCAACGGGCGCTTTGATCGGGACGCCGGCGTCCATCATGGCTAGTGCACCGGAGCACACCGACGCCATGGACGACGAACCGTTGGACTCCAGCACGTCCGCATTGATGCGGACAGTATAGGGGAAGTCCGCATCCGCGGGCATGATGGCCGACAGGGCGCGTTCGGCGAGGTAGCCGTGGCCGATCTCCCGGCGGCTGGTGCCGCGAAGCATCTTGGCCTCACCCGTACAGAAGGGCGGGAAGTTGTAGTGGAGGTAGAACCGGCGATCCGTGGTGTCGAACACCTGGTCGACCGCCTGGGCGTCTTTCCGGGTGCCGAGGGTAACGGAGGCGAGCACCTGTGTTTCGCCGCGGGTGAAGATCGACGAACCGTGGACGCGGGGCAGGTAGCCCACTTCCGCCCAGATGTTGCGGATCTCCATGAGCCCCCGACCGTCGAGCCGGCGACCTTCGGCGAGAATCATTTCCCGCATCACGCTGCTCTCGACATCACCGACGGCAGTCTTGATCTGGCTTGCTGTATACCCTTCGACCGTAGCCTCGGCACGCGGTTTACCCGTTTCCGGGTTGTTATCGCCGAGGAGCTGGCTCAGAACGAATTCCTTGAGTTCGTCGATGCTGCTGTAGAAAGCTTCCTTCAGATAGGGCTGCAAGAGCACCGCACGCACCTTCTCGCTGATCAGAGCGGAGACGGTGTCGATGAGCGGCTTGGGCGTGACGATTGGAGTGTAGGTCATCGGCTCCGGTTTCCCGAAGGCATCGACCAGCGCCTTCTGCCCCTGGCAGAGCTTCTTGATCGCTTCGTGGCCCACTTCAAAGGCCTCAAGCATGGTCTCTTCAGAAACCTCCTTCATCTCCCCTTCAACCATCATGATGGCATCGGCCTTGCCGGCGATGATCAGGTTGATTTCGCTCTCCGCCATCTGCTGGAGCGTGGGGTTGACGATAAACTCGCCGTTCACGAGCCCGACACGCACGCCGGCCGTCGGCCCGTCGCACGGGGCGCCGGCCAGCGCCAGCGTAGCCGATGCCGCCACGCCCGTGAGGACGTCCGCATCGTTCTCATCGTCCGCCGAAATGACGTAGATGATGATCTGCACTTCATGGCGGTAGCCTTCGGCGAAGAGCGGACGGATCGTCCGGTCGACGAGGCGGCTGGTCAGCGTCTCTTTATCGTTCAAGCGGCCTTCGCGCTTGATGAACCCGCCCGGGATCTTGCCGCCGGCCGAGAATTTCTCTTTGTACTCTACCGTGAGCGGGAAAAAATCCGCATTCTCACGGGGTTTCGGGGCTAATACGGCCGTAGCCAAAACCATGGTATCACCCAGGCGGGCGACGACGGAACCGTTGGCCTGTTTTGCGAGGCGACCGGTTTCCAGAGAGATGAACCGCCCGGGGGCGAATTCTATCTCTTGAATTGTTGCTTTCGACATTGTCTTCGTGTAAGTGAGAGTATCTTTTTCCTTTCTCCATCAATCAACATGACGCTACTGCTGCATGCGCTCAGGCACGTTCATCTACCAGCTACACATCGAATCAACGGACGACAGCCGGCGGACGCTCCGCCGGAATGGCACATAACATCGGGCGTCTCAACCCGCAGCAGGAGGCGCCGCGGTCCCCTCGGACACGCGCGCCTCACGTCGCGACGCAGCGATCACACCGGACTACACACCGGAGCGGTTACTTACGAATACCGAGGTCCTCGATGATCTTACGATACCGTTCGATGTCCTTGGCGACGAGGTAGTTCAACAGCCGGCGGCGCTTGCCTACCAGTTTGATCAACGAACGGCGGGTAGCGTGGTCCTTCGGGTGGAGCTTCAGGTGCTCCGTCAATTCGGTGATACGCTTTGAGAAGATCGCGATCTGAACTTCCGGAGTGCCGGTGTCGTTCGCCGCTTTACCGAACTGTTGGATGAGTCCGGACTTCAGTTCCTTCGTGAGCATGTAGGGCTCCTCTTTAGATTATACCATGCTAAAGAAGATGCACGCCGTGCGGGTCCTTCGTATCAGAGCCCGGTGTTCAACGTACACCCTGCGCTGTAATTCAGCGCTCTAATTCGGCCATACAACGCGCCTTGTCTTTTGAAAGTTGCTCGACGAGCGCGTCGACGGTGGTGAATTTTTTCTCGTCGCGGATACGTTCGACGAAATCGACCCGCAACGAATGGCCGTACAGATCTGCCTCCACGTCCAATAAATGGACCTCGATCCGCAGATCGGCGCCATTAAATGTAGGCCGAACGCCGATGTTGAGCATGCCGGCAGCAGGCGTCGCGACCCCTGGCCGCCAGACGCGCACGGCGTAGACGCCGGGCATGGGCACTACCTTGCGGGGGTTGTCCACGGCGAGGTTGGCCGTAGGGTAGCCGATGAGCCGGCCGCGGCCGTCACCGCGGATCACGGACCCCGTCAGACGATACGGCCTACCGAGCATGCCGGCCGCCTGCCGAACATCGCCTTCATCGACCAACACCTGGCGGATGCGGGTCGACGAGACGACATCCGCCTCAAGCACTTGCGCGGGAATCACATCCACCCCGAACCCGTACTGCTCGCCGAGTTCACGAAGCAGCGCGCTATCCCCCTCACGACCCCGGCCGAACCCATGGTCGTACCCGATGACGATTTCCTGCAGACCGATGCGCGCCAGCAGCACATCCGTCACAAACGCGGCGGCGTCCATGCCGGCGAGCTCCGGCGTAAATGGAATCACGATGAACCGATCCAGTCCCAGCGCATCGAGGGCTTCGGCGCGTTCCTCGATGGTAGTCAACAACGGCGTGGGCGTGCCGCGAACGACATCGCGGGGATGCGGATGAAAGGATACCGCCACGCTGATCCCCCGCCGTAAGTGGGCGCGCTCGACGAGATAGGCAATGATGGACCGGTGCCCCAGGTGCACGCCATCAAACGTCCCGACGGTGACGATGGAGCGTGCATCGTGCGCGAGCGAATCTAACCCTACGATGTATTCCATTAGAGCGGGCGATCTCTCGCCGGCGCCGCAGCGGCCAGCGCATCGAGGGCCCAGGCGCCCTCTACCCTGTACGGCCCGATAGCCACGCGGCGCAGCGCCGTAAGGTATCCGCCAACCCCGAGACGCGCCCCGAAGTCGTGCGCGAGGGTTCGAATATAGGTGCCTTTGGTGCACGCAACCTCGAAGGGGACGTCGTCGCCAACGCGAGGGCCGAGGGTGAAACGGGCGATCTCGATCGTGCGAGCGGGTCGTTCGATGGCCTCGCCACGGCGCGCCTTTTTGTAGAGGCGTTCGCCGCCGATCTTGACGGCGGAATACATCGGGGGGATCTGCTCTTGCCGGCCCAGAAACGATTGGCGCACGGCATCGAGGTCGGCCTTGCTGACGCCGCTGGCGTCCGTGTGGGCCTCGGCCGGCGTCTCGGCGTCGTAGGAAGCGGTCGTCGCGCCAAGCCGGATCGTGCCGGTATAGACTTTGTCCATCCCCATAAATGTCTCCATGCGCTTCGTGGCTTTCCCGACGAGGCAGATTAGAAGACCGGTGGCCATGGGGTCCAACGTGCCGGCGTGGCCAATTTTTCGGATGCCGAGGATACCGCGGAGCCGGCGGATGACGGTGAAGGAGGAAAACCCATCGGGCTTATCGACCAGCACAACCGCATCCGAGAGATCGGGGAAATTCGGGTACCCGTACACCGATGGTTCGGCCGGACCGTGCGAGGAGGTGTTCACGCGATGGCGGGGTTCAAGTGTCCGACTCGCGACGCTCCCGTTCCGCGCGGATGCGCTGGAAAAGGGTCTCCATCTTCTCCGCCTCCACCGCCGACTCGTCGAGGAAGAACCGGATGTCCGGGATCGTGCGCACCTGGTGTCGGATTCGGCCGGCGAGCTCCGCGCGAATCTGCGGGGCTAGGCCTTCGAGGTGTTTAAAGACGGTCTTGCGCTGCATCTCCGTCGCGCCGAGGACGCTGACGTAGACGTAGGCGATCGACAGGTCCTTCGTCACGCGCGCCCCGGTCACCGTCACCATCGGCTGGAGTTGCTCGACATAGTCCTGTCCCAGGATCTGCGCGATCTCCCGCTGGATCAACCGCGCGACTCGTTCCATGCGGATGCTCATCGCGATTTCCTCAAAATCTGGCTACGGCGTCGCGAGGCCGAAGCCCCGCGACGCGGTGCAAATCAAACCGACAACTTCCGCTTCGTCTCGACGATTTCGTAGGCTTCGAAGCTGTCGCCAACCTTGATGTCGTTGTAGTGCTCCATCCCGATGCCGCACTCGTATCCGGTGAGCACTTCCTTGACGTCGTCCTTGAAGCGGCGGAGGGAGCTGATCTCTCCGTCGTAGATGACGATGCCATCGCGGATGAGGCGGATGCGGTCGCTTCGGCGGATGCGGCCTTCCGATATGAAGCAGCCGGCGATGGTGCCCATTTTCGGGACCTTGAAGATCTCACGAACTTCGGCGACGCCGGTGATCTTCTCCGACTCTTCCGGCGAAAGGAGTCCTTCGAGGGCATCGTGGACGTCCTTGATGGCGTCGTAGATGATCGAATACATACGAATATCGATCTCCTCGCGCTCGGCCAGGTTGCGTGCGCCGGTGTCGGGCCGAACCTGGAAACCGATGATGACGGCATCCGAAGCCGATGCCAGCATGACGTCGCTCTCGGTGATCGCACCCACGCCACGGTGGATGATATTGACCGCCACTTCTTCGGAGGAAAGTTTGAGGAGCGAGTCGGACAACGCTTCGACCGAGCCGCCCACGTCCGCCTTGACGATGAGGTTGAGCTCCTGGAAATCGCCCAACGCGAGGCGACGGCCGATTTCGTCCAGCGTAATGTGCTTGCGCTGGCGGAGCGACTGTTCGCGGTGGATCTGCTGCCGGCGTTGCGCGATTTCGCGCGCTTCCCGTTCTTCATCCAGCACGACAAACTGGTCGCCCACTTCCGGAGCGCCCGTGAATCCGACGACGAGCGCGGGCAACGCCGGACCAATGGATTCGACGCGTTTGTCCCACTCGTTGAACATGGCGCGGATGCGGCCGCTATAGATGCCGGCCACGAACGCATCGCCCACCCGCATCGTCCCATTCTGCACCAGGATGGTAGCCACCGTACCGCGGCCTTTTTCGAGGCGGCTTTCGATGACGACTCCGTAGGCGTTTCGGGTCGGGTTGGCGCGCAACTCCTGCAAGTCCGCCTCGAGGAGCACTTTTTCAAGCAACTCCTGCACACCAGCGCCCGTTTTGGCTGATACGAAGGCGCACTGCGCTTTGCCGCCGTATTGTTCGACGAGCACCCCTTGATCCGCGAGGCCCTGCATCACACGGGGAGGATTAGCGTCAGGCCGATCGATTTTATTGATCGCGACAACGATCGGGACTTCGGCCGCCTTGGCGTGGTTGATGGCCTCGATCGTCTGGGGCATGACCGAATCGTCGGCGGCGACGACGAGTATGACGACGTCCGTCACCTGAGCGCCGCGGGCGCGCATGGCGGTGAAAGCCTCGTGGCCCGGGGTATCAAGGAAGGTCACTTTGCGGCCGTCGCCCACGTCCACATGGTAGGCGCCGATGTGCTGAGTGATGCCGCCGGCTTCTCCGGAGACGACATTCGCCTTACGGATATAGTCGAGCAACGACGTCTTGCCGTGGTCGACGTGGCCCATGACGGTCACGACCGGGGCGCGGGGCAGGAGATCTTCGGCCGCATCTTCGCCCAGGTCGATGTCGTTGGTGCCGAAGTCCGTGATAAACTCGGCCTCGAATCCGAACTCGTCCGCTACAAAGGAGATGGTATCCGCATCCAGGCGCTGGTTGATCGACACCATGAGGCCAGAGGCGAACAGGGTGCTGATCACCTCGGTGACTGAGACGTCCATCAAGCCGGCGAGCTCGCCGGTCGAGATGAACTCGGTAACTCGCAGGATGAGCGAATCCTCTTCGGCCGTGACGATATCGCGTTGCCGCTGGGCCGCCACGTCGTCGCGTTTCTGGCGGCGGCGTTTCTGGCGGGTGCGGCTGGCGCCTTGTTCGAGGGTGCGGAGCGTTTCCTGGTAGGACTGCTCGACTTCCGCCGCGTCCACCTGGGGACCTCGTTTCCGCTTCTTCTTGTTTTTGGCGGCCGCGGTCTCCTTTTCCTTGTCTTTCTCCTTCTCCTTGACGGTTCGCTCGACCACGGCCGGCGCCTGGGGTTCGGCATCGGGCGTGTCCGCTTTCCGCTTCCGCTTCCTTTTTTTCTTTTTCCGCTCCGCCGCGCTGTCGACATCGGCGAGGTCGATCTTGCCGATCACCTTGGTGCCTTCGAGCTTGTAGCGACGGGCCGAGA
>JAWXAX010000147.1 GCA_034439735.1 Rhodothermales bacterium
AAACGAGCGTACCACGATGCCGCCGCCTACACGATCGGCCAGCACCTTCGTGATCGCCGCCGTCAACGTCGTCTTCCCGTGATCCACGTGTCCGATCGTACCCACGTTCACGTGAGGCTTGTTGCGTAGAAACGTCTCTTTCGCCATAACTGTGTCGATTAACTTATTCGTGTGATGTTACGCGGGTGCATCGGGATGGCGGTTTCAGGCCGCAACACCGGTCGATGCCGCCACAATCTCGTCGGCGACGCTCTTCGGCACCGGCTCGTAGCTATGAAACTGCATGCTATAAATGGCTCGCCCCTGGGTGATGGAGCGCATGTCCGTGGAGTAGCCGAACATTTCGGAGAGCGGCACGAGCGCACGAATCACCTGAGCGTCGTTACGCTGTCCGAGGCTTTCGATGCGGCCACGGCGGCTGTTGAGGTCGCCAATCACGTCGCCCATGTACTCATCGGGCGTAACGACCTCGACCTCCATGATCGGCTCCTTCAGAACCGGCTTTGCCTTTCGCGCCGCCTCGCGGAAGCCCATTCGTCCGGCGATTTCGAAGGACATCTGGTCCGAGTCCACCGCGTGGAACTTGCCGTCGTACAGACGCGCCTTGATGCCTTCGATCGGGTAACCAGCCAACGGGCCCTGAAGCAACGCGCTGCGGATTCCCTTTTCAATGGCGGGGATAAACTCGCGCGGGATGTTACCGCCTACAACGGCATTCTCGAATTCCATGCCCACACCGGATTCGTTGGGCCCGATTTCCATTTGGATTTCGGCGAACTGGCCGCGGCCGCCCGACTGCTTCTTGTGCGTATAGCGTTCGTCCACCGTCGTCTGGATGGCTTCGCGGTAGGCCACCTGCGGCTTGCCGACGTTGGCTTCGACCTTGAACTCGCGGCGGAGACGATCAACGATGATCTCCAGGTGCAATTCGCCCATGCCGGCGATGATGGTCTGGCCCGTCTCGTGATCGACCGCCACCTTGAACGTCGGATCTTCTTCGGCGAGCTTTTGCAAGCCGGTACCCAGCTTGTCGCTATCGGCCTTGGTCTTCGGCTCGATGGCGATCCGGATGACCGGCTCGGGGAAGTTCATCTGCTCGAGGAGGATCGGGTTGTCGATCTCGCACAGCGTATCGCCCGTGCGTACATCTTTTAATCCGACGGCGGCGGCGATGTCGCCGGCGCTCACCACGTCCACATCCTCGCGGGTATTGGCATGCATAAACAGGATGCGGCCCACGCGCTCCTTCTTCCCGTTCGATGCATTAAACACGGCAGCGCCTTTTTGTAGCGTACCGCTATAGACCCGGAAAAACGTCAGCTTACCGACGTAAGGGTCCGTCATGATCTTAAACGCGATGCTACTGAAGGGTCCATTCGGGTCGGCCGTACGCGAGATTTGCTCATCGGTATGGGGATGGATGCCCTCCACGGCAGGGACGTCGACCGGGCTGGGGAGATAGTCGATCACCCCATCCAGTAAGCGCTGCACGCCCTTGTTCTTGAACGCCGTACCGCAGAAAACCGGCGTGATGCTCATGCCGATGGCCGCCTTGCGGACCGTAGCGCGTACTTCCTCGGGCGTGATCTCTTCGCCTTCGAGGTATTTCATGAGCAACTCGTCGTTATGCTCGGCGATCGACTCGAGAAGGTGGATGCGCCAGTGGCGGGCATCTTTCTTGAGGTCGTCCGGGATCTCAATCTCATCCCAGGTTGCGCCAAGGGCTTCGTCGTGCCACACGATCGCCTTGCCGCTGACCAGGTCGATCACACCACGGAACATGTCGCCCGCGCCGATTGGAATCTGCACCGGGACCGGATTGGCTTTCAGGCGATCCTTCATCATGCCGATGGCATTGTAGAAGTCGGCGCCCGTGCGGTCCATCTTATTGATAAAGGCAATACGCGGCACACGGTATTTGTCGGCCTGCCGCCATACCGTTTCCGACTGCGGCTCCACGCCACCCACGGCGCAGAACAGCGCGATCGCGCCATCGAGCACACGCAGGGATCGCTCTACCTCAATGGTGAAGTCGACGTGCCCCGGCGTATCGATGATGTTGATACGATGGTCATTCCAGAAGCACGTGGTCGCCGCACTCGTGATCGTGATGCCACGCTCCTTCTCCTGCTCCATCCAGTCCATGGTTGCACCGCCCTCATGGACTTCACCCATGCGATGGAGGCGCCCCGTGTAATACAGAATGCGCTCGGTCGTGGTCGTCTTCCCCGCATCAATATGGGCCATGATGCCAATATTGCGCGTGTCTTTGAGGGCAGTCTTTTTATTGTCAGCCATTTCTGGTATTCGCTAGGGTACAATCATCGGTTGAAATCTCACCTCACCGAGGCGCCTCACCCGATGCATACTATCTAACAGGTAACGGGTACTGAGTAACGGTCTGGTAGCACGTAACAGGTACTGGGTAAAAGGCATGAACCATACCGCCGGCCATTAGAACCGGAAGTGGGCGAACGCCTTGTTAGCTTCGGCCATACGGTGCGTGTCGTCTTTCTTCTTGATTGACCCGCCCTCTCCGCCGGCGGCACTCATCAACTCCTTCGCAAGCCGTACAGCCATGCTCTTGTCCGTGCGCGTCCATGCATACTGGATGATCCAGCGAAACGCCAGAGCCACACGCCGATCCGGCCGCACTTCAACAGGAACCTGGTAGGTGGCGCCACCCACGCGGCGGCTCCGAACTTCAACCAGCGGCGACACATTGTTCACCGCCTTTTTGAACACGTCGACACCCGGCTCATTCGTACGCTCTTCAATAAAGTCGAATGCCTTGTAGACGATGCGCTGAGCAATGCTCTTCTTACCGCTCCGCATCACACTGCTCACAAATCGCGACACAAGCTGATCGCTGTAGACCGGATCAGCCGTTATCGTCCGCCGTTCTGCTGTTCTTCTGCGCATAAGCGTAAATTCTGAAAAAGGAAAGCTTCTAATGACAGCCCGGCCAACGCAGCCGGCCAATGCCGACTACATCCCTGCCCCGGGTGCTACTTCTTCTGCTTGGGACGCTTCGCCCCATACTTGGAACGACTTTTACGCCGATCGTCCACGCCCGACGTATCGAGAGCGCCACGAACGATGTGATACTTCACACCCGGCAAGTCCTTCACACGACCACCACGCACCAGGACGATCGAGTGCTCTTGCAAATTGTGCCCCTCGCCCGGGATATAGGCGATGACCTCAATGCTGTTGCTCAACCGAACCTTGGCCACCTTACGAAGCGCCGAGTTCGGCTTCTTCGGTGTCGTCGTATAAACACGCGTGCAAACGCCACGACGCTGCGGCATGCTCATCAAAGCCGGGGACTTGGTCTTGCGGACCTTGCTCTGGCGCCCCTTGCGAACCAATTGCTGAATTGTCGGCACGTACGCTTCCGTTCTTCTGAACTGTTAGGAGTCACTTCGTGGCTGCTGCCACAAACCAACCCACCGGATTTTTTTCCAGACTAGTATGATACCCAACAGCAGCGGTTTGTTCTAATTCTTTCTTCAAGATACCGTTAATTAGCGGCCTAAACGCCTGATTTTAACGGAATTAACGACTATGATTGATCAATTGAGATAGATCGATTGATCAATATGAGCCGAAGGAAGAAAAAGCACGCTCCTCTTGAATCATGTCCGGCGCCGCCGGCACGAAAGGCATAGAAAAACAAAAACGTCCAGCCCTTTCGCGATCAGCGGCCGGGATGAACGTCTTCGCCTTCTACTGGTTCCTTGCGCGCGCGCCGTCAGGGTGCGGCAGCCTCAATGCTCTCTTCTTCGCTCTGCTGCCCCTTCCCATTTACGTAGACGTATTCCCCGAAGGGACGCTGACCCAGAATTTCGACGAGATCGCGTGGCCCGAGGACCTCCTTCTTGAGCAGTAACTCGGCCATCTCGGTCAACTTATCCCGCTTTTCGAGCAGCAGGGTACGGGCGCGTGCCTCGACATCCTCAATGAAGCCTCGCACCTCCTGGTCGATGATACGCGCCGTTTCCTCCGAGTAAGGTTTATCAAACATCGGCGATTCGTCGGAACGGCCGGACAGATTGAAGCTGATGTTACCCAGGCCTTCACTCATACCATAATCCACGACCATCGCGTAGGCCATCTTCGTGATTCGCTCGAGATCGTTCTGGGCGCCCGTGGTAATTTGCCCGAAGACGATCTTCTCGGCCACTCGGCCGCCAATTGCCATCGTCATGCGGTCCAGGAGCGCTTCACGCGTATACAGATAACGCTCTTCAGGCAGATACTGCGCGTAGCCAAGAGCGGCCAGGCCGCGCGGCACGATGGACACCTTAACGACGGGATCCGTATGGGGCAAAAACCAACCGGTGATCGCATGGCCGGCCTCGTGGTAGGCCACGATCTTCCGCTCTTCGGGCGAAATAATCTTGTTCTTCTTCTCCAGACCGCCGATGACCCGGTCGATGGACCGCTCGAAGTCATCCATCTCGATCGAATCCTTGTTCTCTCGGGCCGCAAGGATGGCGGCTTCGTTGCAGACGTTGGCGATCTCGGCGCCGGCGAAACCTGGCGTCTGGCTGGCCAGAACACTCACATCCACTTCCTGCGAAAGGATGAGATTCCGGGTATGCACACGGAAGATTTCTTCGCGCTCCTTTCGGTCCGGCTTGTCGATCAAGATCTGGCGATCGAACCGGCCTGGGCGCAACAACGCCGAGTCCAACACATCGGGGCGGTTGGTGGCGGCCATGATGATGACCCCCTTGTCCGTATTAAACCCATCCATCTCTACCAGGATCTGGTTGAGCGTATTCTCGCGCTCATCGTTCGCCCCCATCATCATGCCTCGGCCTCGTGAGCGGCCGATAGCATCGATCTCGTCGATGAAGATGATACATGGCGCCTTTTCTTTGGCCTGCTTGAAGAGGTCCCGCACGCGCGCCGCGCCGACGCCGACAAACATCTCAACAAAATCCGAACCCGACAGAGAGAAGAAGGGCGTGCCGGCCTCGCCGGCTACCGCCTTCGCCAGCAACGTTTTACCCGTACCAGGAGGGCCGACCAGCAACACGCCCTTCGGAAGCTTGCCACCTAGCTTGGTGAAGCGCTTTGGGTTTTTCAGAAACTCGACGACTTCGACGACTTCCTCTTTCGCCTCATCGAGGCCGGCTACGTCTTTGAACGTGATCGTCTGATCCCCCATGGCGTCGAACAAGACAGCCTTGTTCTTACCGATATTCAATACCTGCGAACCGGGGTTCATCCGCCGAATCAGGAACATCCACAGGGCGACGATGATGAGCAGCGGGAATACCCAGGTCAGCATCCCGCCAAACCAGTTGTTTTCCGCCTCAAAACTAAAGGCTACGTTGTGTTCGCTGAGAAAATCGCTGATGGGCTCTTCAGACGACTTTATCGTGGTAAACCGACGCGCCGAGCCTTCCGTTACGCCACCGAGGAAGTCCTGCCGGGGCTTGGCGAGCTTCACACGACCCTGCTCCGCAGCTTGCTCGGTGTACATGCCGTTGATGCGTGTATCGCCGACGATGTCGACCTTCTCGACATAGCCATTTCGTACGTGTTCGAGAAACGCGCTGTAATCGATGCGATTAGGGTCCTCGCCGCTCAAGAAGAACAGGAAGTTCGCAAGAAACGCCAGAAACACGATGAGATAGATCCACAACGAAAACCGATTCCTGCGGTCATTCATCCGATTACCGTCACCTCCAGAGGAAAAATCACTAG
This sequence comes from Rhodothermales bacterium, assembly GCA_034439735.1. Classification (NCBI taxonomy): domain Bacteria; kingdom Pseudomonadati; phylum Rhodothermota; class Rhodothermia; order Rhodothermales; species Rhodothermales bacterium. Next base: position 5,722 of record JAWXAX010000147.1, read on the forward strand.
TATCACGCTCGTTTTGAGCCATGGGGACGCGTCCTTAGTTTGGTTGCGATGCAGGTCCGTTAGCGTCTTATTGAGACTCAGAAAAAAAGCTGGCGTGATTCGGGTGGGAGCACTTTTTGCGGGAAATATGCGGGCGTGCGTTCAAGCCGAACCCCTTGAAAGCGGCTTAAGTTCCTCTGGTCCACTCGCTCCAAGACCGCCGCGAGTATCTGCCTGACGGCCCAATTACCGCGGATTCCGCAGATCCAAAAACCAGGTATTTGCGGGAAACGCCTCTTTGTTGGCGGCGAGCCCGGCGCGTGCCTCGTCCAGTGTCGCGAAAATCCCTACGATCACGCGATGCCGGGTAGGCGCCTTGAGTACGGCGGATCTGTAGCCTTTATCTACATACTCCTGTCTGACACCATCGGCGGGGTCCAGCTCCGGAAACGAGGCCACGACGAGCACCCACCCCTCCGCCGTGAGATCGATTGGCTCCGGGCCCTTGAGCTGGCGCTCTTCCGGACTCAGGGCATCAAGCACCGCCTGCTGCTCGATCTCTTCGACCATTTGGAGGGCCTGCCCTTCCGGACGCAGCTCGGCGATCGCTTTGAGACGACGATTGGCGACATCGGCATAAGGCGTTCGGGGATACCGTTCCACGATCTCGCCGTACAACCTGTCGATTCGTATCGGCGCCCAGACCGGGCGGATAGCGGACATCTTTTCGGCCAGCGTCAGGGGCGTCCGGTTCGGGATAACCCGGGCGGATTCTACAGCGATGGCCAGGCTGTCCGGGGCCGGTCCTACCACGTCGAGGCTATCTCGGGCGGCATCAAGGGTATCTTGCGCGACGCGGGGATCGGTCATCGATGGGGCCAGGGTATCGGCCGGCGCGAGGGCCAGGGTATCGGCCGGCGCGAGGGCCAGCGAATCCATCGGCGCATCTTCGGTCGTGGTTTTCGGCGCGGCGGGTGACGCTTGCGTCCTGACCGGGCGACGGACCGTTGGCGTAGCGACCGGCTGGTTGGCCGGGGCGGAGGCACCAGATGCCGCGGGCTCAACCGGTTTTGCGGCGCGGAGAGAATCCACAAACGCGTATCCGGCCAGCAGCGAATCCGGAAGATCGGGCAGCGGCAGGGCGTAGATATCGAGGCTATCCGTCATCGCCCATTCCAGGTACATCGCGCCGACGGCCAGCCAGGCGCGCGGCGCCATATCGCTAAGGGGGAACGACTCGGCGGCGGTCAGCATGTCGGTGATCGCCTGCGCGTACTGTCGCGCGCTCCATCGATCGTAGGCGCGATCATAGGCGGCATCGGCGAGACTCGTCGAATCGGGGGCGTCTTCGACCAGGGTGGGAGCCATGCCGAGTTGGCCCCTCACCCGATCGGAAAAGTCGTTATTCGGGAAGAGATCGAGTACCCGCGCATACAGGTTGCTCGCCGAAAGGCTGTCACCCAGGGCACGCTGAACTTCAGCAAGGGCGTAGTACGCGCGCTGCGCGACGGGTAGATCGCCCGTATCCTCGATCACCATACGGTACCAGGCCGCGGCGGAGTCCGGCCGCTCCATGGAAAGAAAGAGCACGTTGGCGAGTTCGTATCGAATCTGGGCGCGTTGTTCTTCCATGGCGGACCGAGTGGCTTCGTCGCGCGGTACTTCCGAGAAGTCGACTTCGGGCAGTTCCATCTCATCGAGGAGCTGCTGGCGGGCGCTGATCACGGTCGAGTCGGTCGCGAGCCCACTTTGCGCCTGCACCGAAGAGTTCACCGCGTCGAGCCGGCGCCAGTTTTCAACCCGGGGACGATCGCCCCACCGGGCAATGAAGTTGAGCCGGCCCTCCTGAAGACGGATTCGATCCTTGTAAAACAAAAACCCGGAATCTGAATCTCCCTGGGCGATCGCATCGGCAAACGCGTCAAGCTGTTTGCCGCTGCTTTCGGCTACGGTTGAAATCGCCTGAAACTGCTGCTCGGCCTGACGACGCGCTTGCGCGCGTTGTTCTTCCAGGATCTCTTCGCCGCGTTTCTTCCGCAGGTCCAGGATAAAGGCATCGAAGGATTCCTCATCCATCTCCCCGAGACGCATGAGGGAGTCGACATGCACAAGTTTATCATGTACCGTAGAAAAGCTACCGAACACTTCGGCCTGTTTCTCGCCGTCGGTGATGGCCTCCGGCGCATACTGGATGGCGGCGGCGGTGGCCGGCCGGCGCGCGGTCGACTGCAGGGATCCACGCGCCGTGTCGAAGTGGGCCGCGGCGTAGTTGAAGTCTACGTACTCATCCCGATACAACTCGCCGATCGCATGGTGAAGCTTGCCCCTGATGGCCGTGGCGTTGATGGTCCGATCCTCGGTATACAGCAGCCCATCGTAGATCTCGTAGGCCTCATTCGGCAGACGCATGGCTTGGAATACACGGCCGCGGAAGTAGGCCAGTTCGGCGCGGCTTTCGAAGTTTTTGTCGTCACGTTCCATGGAGCGCACGAGGCGGAGCGCCCGAACGGAATTACCATGCTGGGCTTCGACACGGATTTCGCTGACGAGGGCCGCGTAATACAGGGCATACTCGGGCTTGAAGTCCTGCACGCGCGCATACGCCAGGAGCGCCTTATCGTACTGGTCGAGCGTTTCATATACCTGGCCCAGCAAAAACGTGGCGCGGCCGGCGGTCGTCCGGTCGGGCGCCCGTTCCAGGCCGCGCTCGAGTTCGAGAGCGGCTTCCTCCCAGGCGCTACGACGCACGTGCAGTTCCCCGAGGGCCAGCCGGAGTTGCGCCTCCCATTTTCGTGAAAGCCCCTCCACACTCAGGCTAAATTCGATGTGATTGATCGCGTCGTCGAAGGAGTTCGAGGCAATCAGGGTGCGGGCGAGCCAGAAGCGGGACTCGTCTCCGAGATCGCCGCCGATCGAAATCACTTCCTGGAATTTCTCCTCGGCGCCGACGTAGTTCTCCAGATAGAAGTACGATTTCCCGATCAGCAGCAGCGCATCGTCCACCCACTTGGAACCCTGGTTCTCGCGCAATACGTCCGCGCTCTTCTTGATGGCCTCGTTGAAGTTCTGCTCGTTCGACACCCGTTCCGGTTTATGGAAGACCGAGAGGTAGACCGTGCGGTCGATGCCCTGATTCGCAGTCCGCTCGATGGCCCGCACACCCTCGGCGTACTGTTTCCGGGCATTATAAAACGTATTGTAGTACGCCGTGAAGTTATCGTAACGGCGACCGATGAAGGACTCCTGCTTGCATCCGGCGGCCAGCAGGACGACCCCGATGATCAAGAGGATGCGGCCGGCTGGGAGGCGGCGCCCATGGCGAGTCATCATGTGGTGTTCTGGTTTGCAGGCGTGCACATGGTCAGGCATGTGCTGTGGGGCTCCCCTGGTGGGTCGACGTATCGCCATTGGACCTGTTGCAGGAACCGCCAGCAGCGGGATTCAGACCTGGGTGACGTGGATCATATTCGTACGTCCGCGGGCGGGGAGCGGCATGCCGGCCGTGACCACCACACGATCCCCCGGCGCCACGAGATTGTGCTTCTTGAGCAAATCGTGCACCAGCTTCACCCCCTGGTCGGTGTCTCGTTGAAAGGGAATGGCAAATGCTTTTGTTCCCCACAACAGCGCCAGCTGCTTGACGACCTTTTCGTGATTGGTAAAGGCATAAAGCGGCATTCCCGGGCGGTGGCGAGCGATCGAGCGGGCCGTGGTGCCCGAGCTCGTCAGGCAGGCGATGGCGCTCGCGCCTACCTGACAGGCGAGCTGATAGGCGGTATAACTGACGGACTCCGTGAGCGCCTTCGAGATCCACTCCGCCTCCGGCCCGAGCGGCATCTGAAAGCCCAGGCGCTCGGTTTCGAGGATGATCTGTGACATGGCTTCTACGACGCGCGTCGGGTGTTTGCCGGCGGCGGTCTCGCCCGAGAGCATCACCGCGTCGCTGCCATCTAACACGGCATTGGCGACATCGCTCGCTTCGGCGCGGGTGGGTCGTGGGTTTTCGATCATGCTTTCGAGCATCTGCGTTGCCGTGATGACGGGCTTCGCGGCGCGCCGGCACTTGTTGATGATCATCTTCTGGGTAACCGGCACCTGGGCCATCGGCATTTCGATCCCGAGGTCGCCGCGCGCGACCATGATGCCATCCGCCCGTTTGAGGATTTGATCGATGTTCATGACCGCCTCCGGTTTCTCGATCTTGGCAATGACCTGCACGGCCTTGCCGCTAGTCCGGATTCGCTGCACGAGGTTTGTCACGTCGGACTCATCCCGCACGAACGAGAGTGCGATGAGATCGACATCCATCGACAGGCCAAACTCGAGATCGGCGATGTCTTTTTCGGTCAGTGCCGGCGTGCTCGTACGGATGTGCGGCAGGTTCACGCCTTTGCGGGAGCGGAGCATGCCGCCGACGATGACCTCGGTGATGACATCCCGGCCGACGATCTCCATCACCTGGAGTTCGAGTAGTCCATCGTCGAGCAGGATGCGGCCGCCGGCGTCGATATCCCTAGCGAGGGTGGAATAACTCACATAAATGCGCTCTCCGCTGTTGTCCGCCGGGTCGGGCGAGAGGATGAGGCGCTGGCCTTTATGAATGAGGATCGCCCCGTTTTCGATGTCTCCGACGCGAATTTTAGGCCCCTGAAGGTCCTGGAGGATCGCCACATCGCGGCCGGCGGCGGCGGCGGCCTCGCGCACGTCCAGGATTCGCCGCCGATGGTCCTCGTGGGAGCCGTGGGAGAAGTTGAGCCGAGCCACGTCCATCCCGGCATCGACGAGCGCGCGAATCATGCCGGGGTCGGAAGAAGAGGGGCCGAGCGTACAAATAATCTTCGTGCGGCGTGACATGGAGGTGTCCTGAAAGGCTGATGAGCGTGAAGGGTGTGCGTCAGATATGGCTCACATCAACCGCATATCGCTCACTTTGATTCGAGCACTCCCACCCCACCTCACCTGTGAAGAAAGGAACTGTGTTAACCGATAGTTAAAGTTGTAAATTGTGCCCCGGCCAAGAACTTGCCCTCCTTCTGCCCGGTTTTCAGCATGGACCCTTCCTGTGAACACGTAACGCCATGATGAATCGCAAAAAACCCTCCTGGATGCTGCTGATGGTCCTGAGCATGGCCGTGCTGCTCCCCGGGCTCGCGTTTATGCAGTTCCGTTGGATCGGTCAGCTCTCGGATAGCGAACTGGAGCGCATGCGCGCCAACCTGAATACGAGCGCCGAGTATTTTCACGACGCGTTCGACCGGGAGATCTCCCCCCTTCGCTGGTTGTTTCGCGTGAGCCTGACGGGGTCGACCGAAGAAGTGGCCAACCAGCTCGCCCTCAACTACCGGCACTGGGAGCGGATGACCGAACACCCCCGGCTGATCGAACGAATCTACTGGATCGATTATCCGAGCCGGCACGCCGTGCGCCTCCAGGAGCTGGACCGCGCGACGGGTGTGTTGCGCGAGATCCCCTGGCCGGACTCGCTGCTCTCCTGGCGGGATTACATCGTGCTCCGCAACCAGCTCCAACGCGAGGCCCTGGAATCCGCGCCGGCGCGCGACTTCGACGTTGAAAACGACGCGTTGCGCGACTTCCGGGCGCGGAACGCCGCGCTGCTCGCCCGAACGCCGGCCATCCCGATCCCTGTCTCGATCGACCCCGAAATTGGCGCCGAGGACCTACTGAACAACCTGGACGCCACGATCGCGGGCCGGGCCGGCCACACGCTGCTGCTCCTGAACCGGACGTATATTGTCGACACCCTGCTTACCGGCCTCGCGACCGAATTTGCCGGCGCCGGGGACGATGCCGGCTACCACGTCATGGTCGTCAGCCAGGACGACGAGGAACTGGTGATCTTTCAATCCGACTCAACGCTGACGCTGCGCGACTTCGAGAAGCCGGACGCCGTTCACTTCCTGGGCGGGGGCTTTTTCTGGCAACGCCAGCCCCTCACCCCCAGCTCGATGATCGTGCGGGGCTACACGGCGCTCGCCAACCGAGACCCTTCGTTCGCCCGGTTGTTGATCGACCGGGCCCAGCATGATTGGTTGCCGGCGCTACCGGACAGCCTGCCGTTCGAGACCATCGCCCACGAGCCGCCATTCCCGCTCCAGGCCGTGCTGCGCATGGCCCGTGAAAACGACGTGGAAGGCCAGCTGACCACCGAATACCTCTTGGGCGCGTTGACGCGATTGCAAGACGAAGCGATGGACCAGAACGGTCCCAAGCCTCCGCCGGCCGACAGCGCCGCCGCACAGCTGGAGGACGATGGCCGGCACGCCTGGAAAATGATGCTGAAGCACCGAACCGGGTCGCTGGAAGCGTCGGTCCGCGCCAATCGCTCGCGAAACCTGTTCATGAGCTTCGGCATCCTGCTACTGCTGGGCTCCGCGGTCGCGCTGCTCTATAACTCTTCCCGCCGAGCGCGCTTCCTGGCCGAGCAACAGATGGAATTTGTGGCCGGCATCTCGCATGAGCTTCGTACCCCCCTCGCCGTCATCCATTCGGCCGCCGAAAATCTGGCGGACGGCGTCGTCCAGAGCGCCGAGCACTCCAAGCGGTACGGCGATCTGATCCGTCGCGAGGGGCGGCGACTCACCGAGATGGTGGAACAGGTGCTGGAGCTGGCCGGCGTACAGTCCGGCCAGAAGCGGTATCTTTTCCGCCCGGCCTCCATCGCAGGCACCATTGACCAGGCGCTGTCGTCGTGTGAGGGGGCACTGAGAGAGGCCGACTTCATGGTATCGAAAACCATCGCCCCGGACCTGCCCGAGATGACGATCGACGACCGGTCCCTCCAGACGGCGCTACGCAACCTGATAACCAACGCGATTAAATACAGCGACGGGCGCACGTGGCTGGGGATCGAGGCCGTGTTGACCCGCAACGGCAAGGGCCCCGAGGTCCAGGTGACGGTGCGCGATAAAGGCAGCGGGATCCCCGCGAACGAGTTACCCTTTATTTTCGACCGCTTCTATCGCGGCCACGCCGTGCGAGAAGCGCAAATTCACGGCAACGGCCTCGGCCTGAGCCTCGTCAAATCCACCGCCGAGGCGCATGGCGGCCGCGTAACGGTCGTCAGCGAACCCGGTAAAGGCAGCGCATTTACGCTGCATCTCCCCCTGCGTACGACCGTCGAAACCGAGCCGGCGGCTACGGCCTGATCCCTCATGAGCAAACGCATCTTATTGATCGAAGACGAGCCGGGCCTGGTGATGACCCTCACGGATCGACTTGCCAGCGAAGGCTACACTATCGTGAGCCGTAACGATGGCGATTCCGGCTTGAGTACCGCGCTTAACGAAGCGTTCGACCTGGTGTTGCTCGATGTCATGTTGCCGAAGAAAAGCGGCTTCGACGTCTGCCAGGAATTACGAAAGCGCGACGTGCGGACCCCCATCATGATGCTGACGGCCCGCGGGCAGGTGGTGGACAAGGTGGTGGGGTTAAAAATCGGGGCGGACGATTACCTGACGAAGCCCTTCGAGATGCCCGAGTTGATCGCCCGGATAGAGGCGTTGATTCGGCGCGCCGGCGCGGCGAACCCGCTCATTGCGACGGAGGTGCACCAGTTTGGGGACGTAGAGATCGACTTCCGGCGGGCCGAAGTGCGCCGCGCCGGCACGATCGTCGACCTCTCGGCTAAAGAATTTCAGCTCCTCCGCTACTTCATGGAGCACCGCGGCGCCACGCTGTCTCGCGACGAACTGCTGAACGAGGTGTGGGGCTACAACTCGCTCCCCTCGACCCGCACGATCGACGTACATGTGGCCTGGCTCCGGCAAAAGCTGGAGCCCAACCCGCGGCATCCCCAGTATATCCTCACCGTACACGGCCTGGGCTATAAATTCGCCGAGTGATGCGCCTTCCTTTCGACGAAGTACTGGCTACCCTCCAGCGCCTTTTTCAAGGGGAAGGATATCCCACCGAAGCCGCCGCGCTCAGCGCCCGCCTCATCGCTGAAACCAGCCTGGACGGGGTGTATTCGCATGGCCTCAACCGGGTACCACGGGTGCTGGCGATGATCGCCAACGGATCTATTATTGTCGATGCGGAGCCTGTCCGTATAAAGGGCGCCGGCGCGTTCGAGCAGTGGGACGGTCAGATGGGCCCGGGTAATGTCAACGCGCACCGATGTATGGCGCGCGCGCTTACGCTGGCGGAGACCCATGGCATCGGAGCCGTGGCGTTGCGGCACACCAACCACTGGATGCGGGGCGGGTCGTATGGCTGGCAGGCGGCAGACGCCGGCTGTATAGGGATCTGCTGGACCAACACGAACCAGAACCTGCCTCCCTGGGGCTCTGCGGCGCCACGTATCGGCAACAATCCGATCGTGATGGCGCTGCCCATGCCGGAAGGAGCCGTCGTGATCGACATGGCGATGTCCCAATATTCCTACGGGGCGCTGGATTCCTACCGAAAGAAAGCCGAACGCCTGCCCGTCCCCGGCGGTTTCGATGCCGCGGGGGCACTCACCGACGACCCGGGCGCCATCGAAGCGAGCGGCCGGCCGCTCCCCATTGGCTACTGGAAGGGCTCGGCGCTGTCGATTGCGCTGGACCTGATCGCGGCCGGCCTCTCCGAAGGGGACGCGACCTGCACCATCGCGAGCGACCCGCTTCTCGAGCGGAGCCTGTCCCAGATATTCATCGCCATAAAGCCCTTTTCGCCGGCTTTTGTCGCGACGGTGGCGGAGCAGACCATCCAGCATCTCCACGCTTCGCCGGCCGTTCCGGGCGCTTCCGTGCGGTATCCGGGCGAACGCACCCTGGAGACTCGGCGTGAGAATCGGACCCTGGGCATCCCGGTGGATCCGGCTGTCTGGCGGGCCATCCTGGATGCAAGCGGGGGGTAATGCAGGCATCCTAACCTATTCTGTCGTATTATGTCGCACCGATCCACCCGTAAAACCATCCCCCCAAGGTGCTATGCGTCATCCTCTCCTGTCTCTTTTCCTCTTCGTGCTGTGTTGTGCAGGCCTCTCGCCTCACGACAGCCTCGCGCAAATCAAAATCTCCTGTAAAGCGCCTGACATCACCCGCTGGCGGGGCGAGATGGCGTTGAGCATGGAGGCGGGAAAGCAAGATTGCGAAGAGGCCTCGCGGCTGGCCAAACGCGCATCCGAACTGCGCGATGATGTGAAAGAGCACGGCAAGAAAGCAGATACGGAATCGAAGCGGGCCAAGGACCTGCGCGACCAGGCCGACGACCGCCGGAAGGAAGCCGAACGACGCACCAAAGAGGCCACGGATGTGCTCAACGAAGCGCGGCGGGAAGTAAATCGTCTGCAGGAGCACAGCGACGCGATCGCCACTTGGCGTAACGCCCTGTCGGTCCGGATCCCGTTTCGCGTTGGGACCGTGGACACCGTGGCTGTCCCGCAGGTGCAGGGGATCGAGTCCGATGCCGCGCGAAACGACGCCATTGCGTCGTTTGAAACGTACGCCGCCGAAGTGACTGGACTTGCGGAAGGTGAATCCGAGGCCGTCGATCAGCTGGCTCAGCTCCTGGATCAAGAGGCCAACAGCCTGGCGTCCCGGGCCGACCTGCATGAGCAACGCGCCGCCAGGTACCGGTCCACCGTCCTGGCCGCCGAGCAGGCCGCATCGCGTCTCGAGATCGCCGCGCGGGTAAGTGAAGATGCCGCGCTGCTCCACCAGATGAACGCGGCTCTGCAATTCATGGCGCAGGAGCAGGGTAACGCCGACGCTCGTAAGGAAGTCGACCGGGCGATCAAGTTCGTGGAAACCAACCTGGGCCGGCTCCCGGTAGGCGTCATGCAACAGGCCTCTGCGTTGCTGAGCAGCAGCCGGGCGGGGGGATGATTAAAGGATAGCGATTAAAGATGGCAGGGAGGGTACGATGAAGCGCTGGCGAGTTACCACCCCATCCCGAGCGCAATTCCTTTAATCGTTAATTTCCAATCTTTAACCTCTTAACAAGGTGGGGGGACCACCTCGCACGACG
>JAWXAX010000148.1 GCA_034439735.1 Rhodothermales bacterium
CCCTCCTCGATTCGAGAGCCTGCCCCGTACTTGATACGGGGAGGGGCCTGAATTGTCACGCGGCAGCGCACTCCTTTGTAAACTGTCCGAAGTATTAAAATGCAAAATGCAACGTGAAAAATGACAACTTTTCACGTTGCATTTTTCACTCTTCAATGACTACCGGTTTTACGTCGGAGTAGGCGGCGACGGTTCGGAAGAGTTGTGGGGGGCGGAAGGGCATGACGATGAGGGATTCGAAGCGTGTGGTGAGGGGTACCCAGCCGGCCTCGGTGTTCTGAATATGCACAAAAAAGCGACTCTCTTCCCGGAAAAAGAGCGCCAGATCGATGCGATCGAGTTGGATTGCCACCAGCGCGTTCGACGCGGAATCGACAAAGAGGCGAACGCGTCGGATGTTCTTTCCATCGCCCGATTCGGGGCGAGCACGCACTTCAAACACGCGGGCCAGGCCATCGCCCATAAGCGAGTCCGGCTTCATCCTGTAGAAATACGCCTCGTAGTTTTGCGGCATCAGGTAGGGCGGATCGGCCAGCAAGAGGTATTCGGCGAGGTCGCGTGGGTCCTGGGTTTCGACGTTCGCGGACACGAACTGCTCGAAGAACCCGAATTCGAACATCCCGGATGAGTCCTCCTCCACCAGGTCGAAGCGCCGGGAGCCGGGCAGGCCGCTGTGCCGGACGGTTCGTTCGCGAAACGCGACCAGGTACTCGTTTTTATCCAGTTGCTCCGTTCGAAAGTAGCGGGTGAACTCGGCCAGCGCCAGTTGCTGAAACGCGCGGCGGATCGGTTCGGTGTCCGCTGAGGCAAACGCCGTCAGTACGGAATCCCGTTCTGCCCTATCCTGGTTGGATAGATTCCCGTAGGTGGCATATACCGCCTGGCCCGGGGGTGTCGCCTCGCTTCCGCAGCCGGCAGCCGCGGTCAATACAAGCACCAGCGCGGCCTGTGGGCAAACGGACTGGGTAAAGAGTCGCTTCATCGTCCTGATACGCGAAGTAGTGAGGATGCCGCGTTGAACCGAGCGATCGAACAACGGTTGCGCGCCGGCCCCCAAACGTACGTCAATGCTTCATTTCTAACGAATAGAATCTGTGAACACATCCCTCGGTACCCACACGGACCCTGAATTATACCGCCGGGCTTGCGACGTGGCCACGCAGGCGGCCCTCGAAGCGGGCCGGCTCGTTGCCGCCAGTGCGGGTCGGCTTCGAGAAGGTCAGGTTCGCGAGAAAGCCGCGCACGACCTTGTCACTGAGGTCGACGTGGCGTCGCAGGCCCTCATTACGCGTCGCTTGCTGGATGCCTTCCCGGCTTCGACTCTGTTGGGCGAGGAGGGTACGGACTTCGAGGAAGCGGCACGGCAGGTAGCCGGCTGGCGTTGGATCGTAGATCCTGTCGACGGCACCACCAATTTCGCCCACGGCGTCTCGCCCTATGCGGTCAGCATCGGCCTGGTCGTGGACGGGATGCCCGTGGTGGGGGTCGTGTACGAAGTATCGCGGGACGAGCTATTTACCGCGGTGACTGGGCAGGGCCTGTATTTGAACGGTCGGCGGGCGAACGTTAGCACGCGGGCTACTGTGAACGAGAGCCTGCTCGTTTCCGGTTTCCCGTATGCCCGGTTTGATCAATCACGTGCTTTTTTCGATATCCTGGGCCGGTTATTACACGACTCGCGCGGGGTTCGGCGCTCCGGTTCGTCGGCCACCGATCTGGCATATGTGGCCTGCGGCCGTTTTGATGCCTTCCTGGAGACCGGTGTCATGCCCTGGGATCTTGCCGCCGGGGTGGTGCTGGTCGCCGAGGGGGGCGGGCGCGCTACCAACTACCGCGACGAGCCGGGCCGCCTGTTCGATCGGCAGATGGCAGCGTCCAACGGGCGCATTCATGCGGAGCTGCTGACGTACCTGACGAGCGTTCAGGATGTTGTGCCGGGCAGCATTTAGATTGACGGTGAATTTCAAGGGGCTGGCTTGTGCCCGGGTAGGATGTCAGGCGCCGGCGTCCTAAGTTTGATGTTAGCAACCCCACGCGATCAATCCTCGATGTCGATATGGAAAAGAAAGGCTATGGCCTGCTCACTGGTAAAAAAGGGATCATCTTCGGCGCACTTGAAGAACGAAGCATCGCCTGGGCGATCGCTGAACGCGTTCACGAAGAAGGAGGGACGTTTATCCTCTCGAATGCTCCGGTTGCCAAACGAATCGGGACGGTAGACAAGCTGGCCGAACAGACCGGCAGCCCCCTCATCTGGGCGGACGCGACGAGTGATGAGGACCTCAAGTCGCTGTTCGAGCAGGCGAAAGCGCAGTATGGCGGCATCGATTTTATCGTACATGCGATCGGGATGGGGCTCAATGTGCGCAAAAATCGCCCGTACGAGGACCTCAACTACGAGTGGTACCAGAAAACGCTGGACATCTCGGCCATCAGCCTGCACCGATGCATCCATCATAGCCTCGAGACCGGGGCCCTGGCCGATAAGGCCTCCATCGTGACATTGACGTATATCGGGGCCCAGCGGGTATTTTCGTCGTATTCGGAAATGGGCGATGCGAAGGCGCTGCTCGAGAGCATCGTTCGCTCGTTCGGCTATCGGCTCGGGAAACGCGGCATCCGCCTCAATTCCATCTCCCAGGGCCCCACGCGCACCGTCGCCGGCTCGGGCATCGCCGGCTTCGATGCCCTGTTTGAGTTCGCGGAGCGGATGTCCCCACTCGGCAATCCGGATGCAAAGAGCTGCGCCGACTATACGGTTACGCTATTGAGCGATCTGACGCGAATGGTAACAATGCAGAACCTGTACAACGACGGGGGATTCAGCTCGATGGGTATTTCGGACGCCCTGCTCGCCGAGTTGAGCGAAGTCCTCAAATCGGCCGGATGACCCCTGCATGACCGCTGACGCACCTACCCCCGTCCGGCTCTTTGTGTCCGATATAGACGGGTGCGTGGGCGAGCCGTATCAGGCCTTTCACCTGCCCTCTATAAACCGACTCGCGAAACTAGCCCGTTCCGGCGGACGCATTGGCTCGTCCGGCCGATATCCCGCATTTAGCCTGTGTTCAGGCCGGCCGTTTCCGTATGTGGAAGCCCTCAGTCAGACGCTTGGACTGGTGGTGCCCGTTATTTTTGAAAGCGGGGGAGGGATGTTTGACCCGATTTCGGCCCGGGTGGTCTGGCATCCGTCTTTCTCGGATGAACTCCGCGAGGAAGTGGAGGCGCTCGGTCGCTGGATGATAGCGCACTGCATCCCTGGCACTTCCCTGTTGTTCGATTTCGCGAAGCGCACCCAGCCCGGGATGATCAGTCCGGACCCCGCGGAAATCATCCGCTGGTTGCCCGTCGTAGAAGAACGCGTCGCACGTCACCACCCGCGGTTGACCGTTCACCACACCCGCGTTTCGATCGACGTGTTGCCCGAAGGGATCGGCAAACGAATCGGGATGGCCTGGATGGCCGAGCAGTTGAACGTTTCGCTCACGGACATCGCGTACATCGGCGATTCAGGAGGCGATATCGAGACGCTGGCCGCTGTTGGTACTTCATTTGCTCCAGAGAATGCCATCGACGCGGTGAAGTCCGTCGTTCAACGCATCACCGCACCGCGCATCGCCGGCGTCGTCGAGGCGTACGAGGCGTGCGTAACGCACAATGACAGGTTTGAAACGAAATAGGGCGTTTTTCCATCGCCTACTTGTCGTTTGGGCGTACATCGCCTAGATTTAGGTCGAGTATTAGATTTACTTCCTCTGCTAACTCCCTGCCCGCCTTAGGATTTTCCATGATGATCTGGACGACGATCCACCTGCTGATCCTGGTTACGACCGCGCTCTCCGGACGTTTTGTCGCGGACGATGAGTTCGCGGACGCCAAACGGCTCTACTACACCATCGCGCGGGACGAGATGCTGCATCACGCCCCGAACACGGCGCAGGCTTACCTCGCCCTGCCCTTCCGTGAGCCATTGGTGATGCTCGAACGCAATCCTACGTGGAGTAAGGTCCGCACACGCGGGGGCGAACAGGGGTACGTACCCACCGCGTCCATCTCGAATACCTGGATCCGGGTCTCGAAACAGAGGAAGGCTGTTTACGTGTATCGCGGGACCGAGCTTGTGCGCAAGTTGCCGGCCGACTTCGGGGCCAACGTCGTTTCGGACAAGATTCGACGTGGGAATGTGAGTTCGCCCGACGACTGGCGTACGCCGGAGGGTACCTTTTTCGTAGTATCCAAAAATCCGAACAGTAAGTTTTACAAGGCCTTTGTGCTCAACTACCCGAATGCGGAGGACGCCGAGCGGGGGTACCGGGATGGGCTGATTTCGAAGGAACAGCGCGATGCCATCCACCGCGCCGAGCAACGCGGGGATGTTCCACCCATGGATACCCAGCTCGGCGGTTGGATCGAGATCCATGGGAGCGGGACCGGAGGTGGTACAAATTGGACGCAAGGCTGTATTGCGATCCGTAATGAGCAGATGGATGAGTTGTGGGCGCTCGTACACGAAGGGACGCCCGTGATTACCGAGTATTGAGTCCCGACACAAATCCCTCGTCCAGAACCTGGCGTATGGATCCTGGTGTCGAGGTGAATCTTAGCATGCCCCATCCGCGTACCTGATAGCAGATTCATTCAGCTGACTGGAACGCTCATGAAAGGTATGCGGCATTGGTTTTTTGTGGCCCTGACGGCGCTTGGCGCCCTGGGATTTCGGGCACCGGTGCAGGCCCAGCCATCTACCCCCGCCATTTTCTCCGAGGCCCTGGGTTCAGGGCCGGCGTTTGTGGTACCAGTGGAGGAGATGATCGATAGCGCGCTGGCGAATTATATCGCGCGTGCAACGGCAGAAGCTGAAGCGGCAGACGCATCCGTGATCGTCTACCATATCGATACCTTCGGAGGGTTGGTGGATGCGGCGGACAAGATCCGCAAGACGATCCTGGAGACTTCGGTTCCGACGGTCGCGTATATCGACAAAAATGCGGCGTCGGCCGGCGCGCTGATTTCGTATGCGGCAGACCGGATCGTGATGGCTCCTGGCGCGTCCATCGGCGCGGCGACGGTGGTTGAAGGGGGCACGGGGGCCGTGGCGGCGGAGAAATACCAGAGTTATATGCGCGGGTTGATGCGTGCGACCGCTGAGGCCAACGGCCGCGATCCACGGATCGCAGAAGCCATGGTGGATGACTCGCTGGCTATCGAGGGGATCTCCAAGGCCGGCGAATTACTCACCCTCTCGTCCAATGAAGCCCTGCAGTTTGGCGTGGCGGATGCGGTGGTGGAGAACCTGGACACTGTCCTGGCGGCACTCGGGGTAGAAGCGGAGCGGACGGTGAACCACCATGCCTCGCGGACAGAGCGCGTGCTCCGATTCCTGGGGTCGCCGGTATTGCAGTCGCTTCTGATGTTGATGATGATGGGCGGATTGTACTTCGAGTTGCAATCGCCCGGTATCGGGTTTGCCGGGCTGGCGGCCGCCGTCGGTGCGGCGCTGTTTTTTGCGCCGAGTTACATGCTGGGCCTCGTCGAGAGCTGGGAGATCGTCCTGTTTGGCATCGGGGTAGTGCTGTTGGTGGCGGAGATCTTTGTCCTACCCGGCTTCGGAGTGGCCGGGATCGCCGGCCTCATTCTGGTGGTGGGTTCGTTGTTTGCGGCGCTTGTAGGCAATGTCGGCTTTTCTTTCCCGGATGCGACGTCGCTCACGTCCGCCATCGCGACTATGGCCGTGACGATGGTGCTTCTGGTGGTGTTGATTTTTTCGGTCGGTCGATTCCTCCCACAGTCTCAACGGTTCAACAGGCTTGTGCTTGCCCCAGAGCTCTCCAGCGCCGATGGCTATACATCGGCCGATACCCATGAAGAGTGGCTCGGGGCCACGGGGCGCGCGCTCACGCCGCTGCGTCCATCGGGCATGATTGAGCTTTTGGTTGGAGAGCAGACCCGACGTGTGGATGTTGTGACTTCGGGCGAGTACATTCTAGCCGGCAGCGCCGTGCGCGTGGTCAGTGTGCGTGGCAGCCGCGTCGAGGTACAGCAGGTCGCGGCGGTCGGCGATGGCCGTGAAACATCCCGTGCGTAGCCCGTACACACCCCCCGACCTCCACACGCGCCACCAAATCCGAACCCCATTGGAATTCCTGATCCCCATAGCTCTGGTCGCCATTGGCATCAGCCTGATCCTGGTTGAGGTCTACCTGGTGCCAGGCTTTAATGTGGTTGGAATCATCGGGATGTTGTTCATTCTCTTTGCGGTTGGCCATACGTTCGTCGAATATGGGATCGGTGGGGGCGCGGTTGCTTTTGTGGGCTCCTCGGTTGTGATCGGAGGGTTATTTTATTGGCTATGGCAGACGGGCGCGTGGGATCGGTTTATTCTGGCGACGAGCCTGCGTCGGGATGATCAGCTGATCGCGCGGGAAAGCGAGGACCGGTCGCGGGTGCTCGGGCAGAAGGGTGTGGCGGTTACGCCACTTCGCCCCACGGGCATCGTCGAGATCGACGGCCGGCGTATCGAAGTGCGGACCGAAGGAGAGTTTATCGCGGCGGGGAGCGAGGTGCGCGTGGTGGCGATGGATCGCCGACAGTATTTTGTGCGGCTGGCCAATGCGCTTTCTGAAAGTAATCTACCCTGATACGTCGATTGAGGCGAAGGCAACCTTCAGCCCGTCCGAGGGTCTTCTAGGTGTCCCACGTGCACTGTGTTGCCTTCGAGGCCTTCGTATATCCATGAAGTATCTCCCGGTACGTACCCCTCTGGTGGTGTTGATCGCGCTGTTCCTGTACGCCGGCTGTACGACGGACTCCGGCATCGAGTATGGCCCGCCCGCAGGCTGGGAGGGCGTCGGTGAACGCTGGTGGCTGGCCGGCCAGGATACGAGCGGGTTCTATCCGAGGATGGAAACGCTCGACGACATGGCGTTGACCGACGAGGATGTGGTTTTCCTGGCGCCTGGCGAGATGGCGGCGCTGCGCCGCAACGACCGGTCGCAGTTCGAGCGGGCCGTGAAGCGCAGCCTGATCCGGCTGTTTCGCAACGAACCCGTGATTGTCGACTCGCTCTTCGAGGCCGAAATCAAGCCGATGTTGCCCGGAGTGACGTTTACGAACGACCCGGTGCAGGACGTGGAGACGTTTAAGCGTAGGGCATACAAACACCTCGCCCGGTTCTTCCGCGAACCCCGCGCCCGTCTCGAGCTGGGCACCGACGTCCCAGTGGTGTATCCGGATAGTCTGCGCGAACAGGGAATAGGAGGTGCCGTCGTGCTCCAGGTGCGGCTAGACGCCGAGGGGACGCCGTTCTCCGTGGAGTTGATCGAAGGGGTTCACCCCGTGCTCGACCAGATCGCGATGGAGGCGACGACACGCATGCGATGGCTGCCGGCGTATCTCATGGTGAAGAAGGACTGGCAACCCGTGCCGGCCTGGGCGCGCTTTCGCATCTCCTTCAGTAACTCTACCTCGGAAGGCTGAACCCCTCCGCTCACCCGATGAGCATGCCGGCGATGGTGGCCGTCATCCACGACGCCAGCGCGCCTCCGATGACCGCCTGAATGCCCAGCTTCGCCACATCGCTACGGCGCTCCGGTGCAATGCCCCCGATGCCGCCTATCTGGATGGCGATCGACGAGAAGTTGGCGAATCCGCAGAGCGCGTAGGCGGCAATGATCGTTGTACGCTCGCTCAAGACAGCTTTCAGGTTGCCGAGGGACAGGTAGGCGATAAACTCGTTCACCGCGATTTTTTCACCCAGCAACGAACCAAAGAGCAGCACTTCATTAGTCGGCACACCCATCGCCCAGGCGATAGGGGCAAAGATAAACGCAAAGATCGACTGGAGGGACAGCGCCGTGAAGCGGTCGTTGGTCCATGAAGCGATGACCGCGTTCAGATCGTAGGCCTCCCACCCGAATAGAACCGGCCGGCCAGCCAGGCCCAATAGGTAGTTTAGCATCGCGAGGAGCGCGATAAAGGCCAACAGCATGGCCGCGACGTTGAGCGCCAGCTTGAGGCCTTCCGCTGCGCCGTCGGCCGTGGCTTCGAGGACGTTGGAGCCCTGGACGGGCACTTCCATCTCTATGTGTCCTGTCGTGGAGGGTGCTTCGGTTTCAGGCACCATGATTTTGGCCATCACAATGGCTGCCGGCGCGCTCATGATCGAAGCCGAGAGGAGGTGCCCCGCGAAAAAAGCCTGCTGGGCGGGGTCATCTCCCCCCAGAAACAGGATGTAGGAGGCCAGCACGCCGCCGGCGATCGTGGCCATCCCCCCGGTCATGAGTGTCATGAGCTCGCTCCGCGTCATGGCCTGTATGTAGGGGCGAATGACCAGTGGGGCTTCCGTCTGACCGATAAACACGTTCGCAGCGGTCGCCAGCGACTCGGCGCCGGAGATCTTCATCGTCCGTGCCATAAAGACGCCGATACCGCGCACGACGGGTTGGACGAGTTTTAGATAATACAACATGCCCATCAGCGCGCCGAAGAAGATGATCGTGGGCAGCACTTGAAACGCGAAGATGTAGCCAATGGAGCCGTCCTGGCCCGGAGCGATGCCGAGCGGGCCGAAGATGAAGCGCGAGCCTTCAGACGTGAAACTGAGGACGCGCGCGAAGACGCTTCCGACGAATTCGAATAACGCTCGGCCGGGGGCTGTTTTCAGCACCACGAGCGCAAATCCGAGTTGGAGCAAGATGCCTACCCCGACCAGACGCCAGTTTACTTGCCGGCGATTCGACGAGCAGGCGTACGCGATGCCGACAAGTACCGCGATTCCAAACAAACCGCGGAGGACAAAAACGAGCGTGGTCATGGGGCCGAGGGTAGGGTGATCGCTGAAGCCGGCCCAAGATAGGATTTCCCGAGATAAAGTGAAGCGGAACGCAGACAGGCCGAAGAGATCTCCAGCTCTTTTAGCGAGGCCACTGGTTGTCCGAACGATCTACATCTGGCAGGAGGTGGTCCGGATCGATGTGGACCGAGCGGAGCTCGGCGGCTCGGGCGACGACAACGATGTAGTCCTGTTGCGCATACCCGTCGACGGAGAGACGCATCGTTTCGGAGGTGCCGTCCACATATTCGAAGCGAACATCGATAGGGAGGAGGACGCCGTTCGGTTGGTGGATGGCGAAGGTGGGCGGGCTTTGCCGGCCGGCGGCCTCGGTGGGTTCGAGGGAGGGGTTGAACGCGGCTGAACCGTAGAACCAGCCCCGCCAGAACCAGGTGAGGTCCTCTCCCGTGGCGTCCTCGATCGTCCGGAAGAAGTCGGCCGGCTGGGGATGGCGGTAGGCCCAGCGCGCGATGTAGGTGCGAAACGCGGCGTCGAAGCGGTCCGGCCCGAGGATGTATTCCCGGAGGAGCAACAGACCGAAGGCCGGCTTGCGGTAGGACAGGAAGCCGACCGCTTCGCGCTGGATGTGGTCGGCGGGCATCATGGAAGGTTGGGCGGCGAGGGGGGCGCGCATCTGGTCGGCGACGTACTCCGGCGACGCCCAGGCGAGGCGTTCGGCGGCGTCGCCGTACATGGCGCGGTTGGTGAAGTAGGTGATGAACGTCGCGAAGCCTTCGTCCATCCAGCCGTAGCGGCGTTCGTCGGAGCCGACGAGCATGGGAAACCAGGTGTGGGCGATCTCGTGGTCGGTGACGCCGTAGAGCTCCTGTCCGCGGTCGTCGAGGGCGCAGAAGATCACCATCGGATATTCCATGCCGCGGACGCGGCCGGCGACAGTGATGGCCGTCGGGTAAGGGTAGGGATGCCAGGTCTCAGCGTGGTGCTTGAGCGCGTGGCGGAGGTAGTCGGTGGCGCGTTCCCAGCCGGGGGCGCGGGTGGTGCCCAGGCCTTCTCGGGGATAGGCGGAGAGGAGGAGGATGCCGTTGTAGCTGGCGGCGTCGAGGATAAAAGCCGGCGACGCCGCCCAGGCGAAGTCGCGTACGTTCGAGGCCAGGAAGCGCCAGGTGAGGAGGCCTTCGCCTCCGGGGCGGCTTTCCCGCCGACCCACCTCGCCGGGTTCGACGATCGCAATCGTTTCGTCGCTCGTCATGGCTCGTTCGAGGCGCCGGCGCTGTTCATCCGTGTAGACCTCTTCCGGGTTGGCCAACTCGCCGGTGGCGACAACAAGGAAGTCGCTCGGGGCTGTCAGCGACACGTCGAAATCGCCGTATTCCAGGTAGAATTCTCCCTGGCCCAGGTACGGCATGGCGTTCCATCCCTCCACGTCGTCGTAGACGGCCATGCGGGGGTACCATTGGGCGATCTGGTAGAGGGGGCCTTGTTCGACATCGAGCCGTCCCATGCGGTCGGCTCCGTGTTCGGGGACTACGAAGGCGAAATCCATGGATACCTCCGCGACCGCGCCGCCCGGGAGCAGGGGGGTCTGGAGAGGGATGCGGAGGCGGGTGTCATCGATTTCCGGTTCGATGGCCGCGAGTTCGCCGTTGATCGAGACCGTGACGGCGTCGACGGTCATCCCGCCGCCCTCGAAGGCCCCGCGCCATCGGGAGTCCGCCCCGTGCAGTCGCGCGCCCCGGCTGTTCGGGGCGAAGAGATTCTGGTCGAGGTGGAGCCAGAGATAGTCGAGCGCGTGGGGGCTGTTGTTGGTGTAGAGGATGGTGACGGTCCCCTCGATGCGATGAGTGACAGGGTCGAGCACGGCCTCGATCCGGTAGTCGGCCCGCTGTTGCCAGTAGTGTTCGCCGGGCGCGCCCGAGGCCGAGCGGTAGGCGGTCGGCGCCGGCACGGGGAGGGCGTCGAATGCCGCGTTCTGGGCGCCCGCCGGGCCGGCGAGAAGCAGGAGCAGGCTGGCGAGGCGGAGGCGATTCGTCATGGGTGGGATCGGCGATAGGGATGCAGGAAACGCGATGCAGGATGCTCACCTTCAAATCATCTACAATGATCCGCGCGCATTGAACCTTGCACGTTTTTCGGTATCTTGCAGTCCCTTCGCTTTAACCATTTGTGGTCACCGATTCATGCGGCAATTTCGATTGGAATTCGACGCCGAGGCAACGCCGGCGCCGTCGATCCAGGCAGACCAGATTCTCCAGGGACTCAACGAGCGGCAGCAGGAAGCGGTTCGGGCGACGGACGGGCCGGTGATGATCGTGGCCGGCCCGGGGTCGGGGAAGACCCGCACGCTCACGCACCGCATCGCCTATCTGCTCGCCCTCAACAAGGCGCGGCCCTATCAGATCCTCTCGCTCACGTTCACCAACAAGGCGGCGCGGGAGATGAAAGATCGGGTGGAGAAGCTTGTAGGCCCCGAGTTGGCCGGCGGGATGTGGATGGGGACGTTCCACTCGATCTTCGCGCGCATGATGCGGGTAGAGGCCGAGGCGCTGGGGTATACGCGGGACTTCTCGATCTACGACACCGAGGACGCCGAACGGATCATCCGGGAGCTGATGGGTTCGCTGAACATGGACACGCGCCAGTTCAGCCCGCGCTCGATGTTGTTCTTGATCTCGAGCGCCAAGAACCATATGGTCAGCCCCGAGGAGTACCAGCGGCTGGCGGCGACGGCGCAGCAGGACCTCGCCGCGCGCATCTACAAACCCTATGTCGAGACGCTGAAGCGGGCAAACGCCATGGACTTCGACGATCTCCTGATCAAACCCATCGAGCTGTTTCGGCTCCGGGCGGACATTCTGGAGAAGTACCAGAACCGGTGGACGTATATCCACATCGATGAGTATCAGGATACGAACCGCGCCCAGTACCTGCTGACGAAAACCCTGGCGGATCGGCATCGGAATATCTGCGTCGTTGGCGACGACGCGCAGAGTATCTACGCGTTTCGTGGGGCGGACATCGGCAATATCCTATCGTTTCAGCGCGACTATCCGAACGCGTCCACCATCCGGCTCGAACAGAGTTACCGCTCGTCGAAGCGTATCCTGCGCCTGGCGGACTCGATCATCGGCCATAACAAGGACCAGCTCGAAAAGACGCTCTGGACGGAGAACGGAGACGGCACGCCCATCGTGTTGATGGAGGCGGTGTCGGAGAAGGACGAGGCGCAGAAGATCGAGCGACGCATCCGCGACCTGGGCGTACGCGCCGGCTACAGGCACACGGATTTTGCGGTCCTATACCGGACGAACGCGCAGAGCCGTTCGCTCGAAGATGCGCTCCGCCGCGGCGGCATCCCATACCGGGTGGTTGGGGGCACGTCGTTTTACCAGCGACGAGAGATCAAAGACGTGCTGGCCTACTTGCGGCTGGCCGTCAACCCGAACGACGTGGCGAGCCTCCGGCGGGTGATCAATTACCCTGTGCGCGGCATCGGAGCGAAGACCCAGGACGAGTTGTTTGCATTTGCCGAGCGTCAGGGGATTTCCGCCTGGGAGGCGCTGGAACGGCTGACGGAAGTAGGCCTGACGACGCGGACCCAGACGCTGGTCGGGGCGTTTCGGGACATGGTCAAGCCCTACATGCAGCGGGCATTCACCGAGCCGGCGGACGCCGTCGCGCGCGACCTGATCAAGGAAACCGGCATCCTGGCCGACCTGCGCGACGAAGGTACCCAGGAAGGGCTGGTCCGATGGGAAAACGTTCAGGAGCTCATCAACGCCATCGCCGAATTCACCGCGCAGGAGCGGGATGCGGCGTCGCTCAGTTCATTCTTGCAGCAGGTGTCGCTGTTTACCGACCAAGACGCGACCGACAGCCGCGACGAGCGGGTGACGCTGATGACGCTGCATGCGTCGAAGGGACTCGAATTCGAAGTGGTTTTTGTCGCCGGCCTGGAGGAGGGCCTGTTTCCGCTGGCGAATGCCTCGCAGGAGCGGAAGGAGCTGGAGGAAGAGCGCCGGCTGTTTTATGTCGGCGCGACCCGCGCCAAGGCGCACCTGTTTCTGTCGTTCGCGCGGAGCCGGTTCCGGTTTGGCGAGACGACGTCGAGTATCCGGAGTCGGTTTCTGGAAGAGGTGGACGCCAGCGTGCTGCTCACCGAGGCCGGCGAGACGCTCGAACAGAAGCCTAACCGGTTCCAGGTCACCGAAAAGCGCTCCATCGCCTACGAGCGGCTGGATCCACATTATTACCGCGAGAGCCTCACGACCCCGAAGCCCAAGCCGAAGCCGGCCAAATCCGGCGATCGCCGAGTCGTGTACGACGAAACCGAGGGGGGACGCATCGTCCCGGGCGTGGTGGTGGAGCACGAACAGTTCGGCGAAGGCAAGGTCCTGTCGATGGAAGGCGTCGGGGATCAGGCGCGGGCGGTGGTCTTTTTTAAAG
>JAWXAX010000149.1 GCA_034439735.1 Rhodothermales bacterium
CTCCATGAGCGCGACCACGCCGGGGGTGATGACGCCCAGGTTTTCGGCGACGACGGGCAGTTCGCCGAGCCGGCTCTCGAGCACCTCGAACAGGCGGGCTTTGCCGGCATGGCGATGATCATCGCATGTATGGGCCTTTTTGGTCTGGTGTCCTATACCGCGTCGCAACGGACGAAGGAGATCGGCGTGCGGAAGGTGCTGGGCGCTTCGATTTCCAGTCTGGTTGCCCTGCTCTCGATGGAATTCGTCATGCTCGTCGGACTGGCCTTTCTCGTGGCCACACCGCTGGCGTACTTCGCCATGAAGCGCTGGCTCGACGGTTTCGCCTACCGCATCGATATCGGCCCCGAGGTCTTTCTTTTTACCGGGGCGATCGTCCTACTCATTGTCCTGGCGACTGTGAGCTATCATTCGATCAAATATGCCCTGGCCGATCCGGTCAAGAGCCTGCGGTATGAGTAACGCGGGTTAATCGAAGCCGGCACCTTCCTTACACCGCCGTCAGGAACCCCCCACAGGGGCATCTCTACAACCTGGACTATCATGAACGCGGCTATGTATGGCTTCTCCGGGGAACTGCGGCCTTCATCACTTCTTTAAGTAATTGTATAACGACTGGGCGACTGGGTTTTTTGCCGGCGGATGTTGATCGTACGCCGGATTCATGCATCGGCTTGTCGTGGGGCGATCTTCGTATGTCTTGCGCCTCCCTGGCTGGTACACCTGATATTCCCGGCATTCCGCGGGCAGAGGGTCAAATCGCAGACGGGGTAGGCGCTCAGAAAGAGAAGCTTCGTTTTTCCAGGAGTTGCGGACGAGGCTAGTAGCTTGTTGTTCGGCCGATTCGGGCGGGTAGTTTGATACAGAAACGCTTCGTTTCACCATCACGGGCCCTTTGGGCGGTATGATCCCAAACCCGGGAAACGGTAGCCTATTAACGAAAGAGCTGGCCTGTCGCTATTAATTCGTGCCGGCTCTGGTGACCAAAAGCAATTGGCAAAATCTACAGAGTACATGCCATTGTCTCATTTTCAAACGATTGACCTTACGCAAGCGCGACAGGTCTTTGAGGATAACTTATGTATAAGCAAATGTTTACACTCGGGGCAGCCATCGGATTCCTCTTGATTGCATGTCCAGACCCGAGTATCGCTCAGGAAAGGCCAACAGTAGGGTCGAGTGAATCGCTCGATATTGCGGCTTTAAAGAATATACTCGGCATAAAAGGGACCGAACAGAACGGGGAGTACAAGGTGACGGTGCCACAGAACGACTTGCAGGTGACTGTAGACGGCTTCTCGATTATCCCTCCGATGGGGATGGCCACGTGGGCCGCCTTCACGCCGGCCGAGGGAGGTGCTGTGGTAATGGGCGATATCATCATGAAGGAAAGCGAGCTCGGTGCCGTTCAGCAGGTACTCATCGAGAAGGGCCTGACTATTACCGGACTACACCGTCACTTCGTCCGTGATACGCCTGCGGTCACGTTTATGCACATCGGCGGCATGGGTCCCGAAAAGGAGCTGGCCAGCGGCGTAAAGGCCGTCCTGGACCGAGTTGCCGAACTGCGGGGTGGAGATCCAGCACAAGCGGAAGCCTCATCCGTAGAGACTACCCTCGATACAACCGAGATCGCTCGGGTGCTCGGGCACAAGGGTGAAATGAACCAGGGCGTTTACAAAGTCACCATCGGCCGGCCGGATGTGGCTCTTATGCATCATGGGGTATCCGTGAGCACTTTCATGGGCTTCAACACGTGGGCCGCCTGGCAAGGCACGCGTGAACGCGCAGCGGTTGCCGGGGATTTTGTGATGCTCGACAGCGAAGTAGCTTCCGTGATCGAGGCGCTCGTGAAACACGGAATCGAAGTCGTGGCCGTCCATAATCATATGGTGCATGAAGAGCCGCGCGTTTTCTTTTTGCACTACTGGGGAACAGGGCCTGCCGACCGTCTGGCGCAGGGATTACGGGCAGCGCTCGATCAGACCGGGAACTGACGTACGTGCTGAACGGCCCACGAATTCAATTCCGACGCCTTTGACCTCTCGCGTCGGTTAGTTCTGGCTCGGCCCCGCGACATCAGCGAAATCTGGGCACTGAATTGGGCCTATAAGCTGCCAGAACGACCACCCACCTCATACCAGGTCGCTAACATGCACAATCCAATCAAAACGGGGTCCGCACGGGACCGATCCCTCTGGGTGGCTACGGCGGAGATGCCGACCTATTCCCCCCTGCGTGAGGACATCCACGCAGACGTCTGCATAGTCGGCGCCGGCATTGCCGGCCTGAGCACCGCCTACCTGCTCACCAGAGCGGGTAAGTCCGTGGTCATCCTCGACGATGGGCCTCTGGCCGGCGGCATGACCGCGGTCACGACCGCCCATCTGTCTAATGCCCTGGATGATCGCTACTTCGAGATCGAGCGTCTGCATGGCGAAAACGGCGCACGCCTCGCGGCGCAGAGTCATGCGGCCGCCATCGACCGCATTGAAGCTATCGTCAGGGAAGAACAGATCGCCTGCGATTTCGAGCGGCTCGACGGTTACCTTTTCCTCGCGTCCGGCGAGGACGAGAAGGTTCTCGACCGCGAGATGGCCGCTGCGCATCGGGCGGGTCTCCGAGACGTGACCCGGGTGAGCCGCGCCCCGTTACAATCCTTCGACACGGGGCCTTGCCTGCGCTTCCCTCGCCAGGCGCAGTTCCACCCGCTGAAATACCTGGCGGCCCTGGCCCGAGCGATCCAGCGCGATGGCGGTCGCATCTTCACCCAGACCCACGCCGACAAGATCAGTGGCGGCTCCACCGCCCGGGTCAAGGCCGGCAGCCACATCGTAACCGCCGCCGCGATCGTGGTCGCCACGAATGCGCCCGTCAACGACCTGCTCGTCATCCACACCAAACAGGCGCCCTACATGTCCTATGTGATCGGGGCGCGCGTGCCGCGCGGCTCTGTAACGAAGGCGCTGTATTGGGATACCGGGGACCCGTACCATTACATCCGACTCCATAACGTTGTGGACGGTGATGCCGAGGCAGTAGGCAGCGGCGAGCATGATATCCTGATTGTTGGCGGGGAGGATCACAAGACGGGCCAGGCCGACGATACACAGGAACGCCATGCCCGGTTGGAGGGCTGGACTCGCGAGCGTTTTCCTTTTATCGAACAGGTCGAGTTCACCTGGGCCGGCCAGGTCATGGAAACCATCGATGGCCTTGCGTTCATCGGCCGGAATCCTCTGGACGATAACAATGTCTTCATCGTGACGGGCGATTCCGGCATGGGGATGACGCATGGCACGATTGCCGGCATGCTCCTGACGGACCTGATCATGGGCAGGGCGAACCCATGGGAGACCCTCTACGATCCATCCCGCAAGACGCTCCGCGCCGCGGGCGAATATGTCCGGGAAACGCTCAACATGGCCTCACAGTATTCCGACTGGCTCGCGGACGGGGACGTGCGTTCCGAGGACGAAGTGGCCAGGGACAGCGGGGCCGTGCTTAGCCGGGGGTTGAAGAAGGTGGCCGTATACCGCGATGGGAAGGGGAAACTGCATGCATTCTCAGCGGCATGCACGCACCTCGGGTGCGTCGTCGATTGGAATCCTGCCGAAAAGACATGGGACTGCCCGTGCCACGGCTCGCGCTTCGACAAACTAGGCAAGGTCATCAATGGCCCTGCGAACAGCGATCTGGCCCGGGCTTAGGACAGTGGGATCAATGCCGCGATCCTGACAAGCGATACAAAGGCAGTTCGCGGGAAGAAACGGCCCATAAGGTAGCCTGGGCCGACTCAAACGGCTGAACCGCCCTCTCCCCTCCCATACACTGCCGTCAGCTCCTTCAGCCGCTCCACCGCCTCATGCGTGAGCTGCTCTGGCCGGAAGCGCCAGCCCCAGTTGGGGGCGCCGACCGTCCCCGGCGTATTGACCCGGCCTTCGCTGCGGAGACCGAGCACATCCTGCATGGGGAGCACCGCGA
>JAWXAX010000150.1 GCA_034439735.1 Rhodothermales bacterium
CCCACGACGAGTCCGCCAAGCTCCACCCCGCCCCGCACGTACAGGCATCCTACCCCCTTCGGGCCGTAGAACTTGTGCGCCGAAATGCTCATCAAATCCACCCCCAGCTCATCCACCCCGGGCGCGAGGTGGCCGGCGGACTGGACGGCGTCGGTATGCACCAGCACGCCTTTTTTCCTCACTTCACTTGCAATAACAGCTATATCGTTACGGGCTCCGGTCTCGTTGTTCACGTGCATGATCGACACCAACTCGTACCCGGCCTCCAGCGCCGACATCACGGCCTCCGCCGAAACCCCGCCTCCCGAACCCACCGCCGTATACCCTACCCGCACGCCCAGGGCCGCCAACGCCTCGGCCGGCTTCAGCACGGCCTCATGCTCCGTCCGGGCCATCAGAATCCCCCCCCTTGAGGCCCCGCGAACCGCGAGGTTGTTCGCCTCCGTTGCGCCGCTGGTAAAAACGATCTCCGCCGGCTCGGCCCCGAGGAGCCGCGCGATCGTCTGCCGGCTCTCTTCCACCGCATGCCGCGCCCGCCGGCCGAGCGCATGTACCGACGACGCGTTGCCGTACGCCTCGCGGAGGTACGGCATCATCGCATCCAGCACCTCGGAGTCGAGGGGTGTGGTGGCGGCGTGGTCGAGGTAAATCATGGAATTAGCGATTAGCGAATAGCGAGGTAGGTTATCGGTGTACATCGCGCTCGGCGACTTGAAACGAAAAGCGGGCTCGGTGTTTCAAGGGCCGATAACGCACTCCATTTCTTCGAATCGCATGGAAAAACTGGTCATCACGGGGGGACAGCCTCTGCGGGGAAGCCTGACGGTCGCCGGCTCCAAAAATACGGCCCTGGCGCTGCTCACCGGGGCGTTGATGGCCGAGGGCACGAGCACCATCGCCAATGTTCCGCGGGTCCGCGACGTGCGCACGCTGGCGCAGATCATGGAGTTCACCGGCGCGAAGGTAGACATACCGGACGCCGGCCCGCTGGTCGTCCACGCGGAACGGGTGATCTTTCCGGAAGCACCCTACGAGCTCGTCAAGAAGATGCGCGCCTCGTTTTATATGCTCGGCGCTCTCCTGGGCCGGTTCGGGACCGCCCGGGTGTCGCTCCCCGGCGGATGCGCCTGGGGGCCACGGCCGGTGGATCTCCACATCGAAGGGATGAAAGCGTTCGGGGCCGAGATCGACCTCGAACAGGGCTACGTAATCGCCCGCGCGCCGAAGGGCCGGCTGCCCGGTGGCTCGTTTCGCCTCGAACCCTCCAGCGTCGGCGCCACCATCAACCTGCTGCTCGCCGCCGTGCGCGCCACGGGACCCTCCCGCATCGAAAACGCAGCCTCCGAGCCGGACGTGATCGTCTTCGGCGAGGCACTCCAGCAGATGGGCGCGAAGATCGCCGGCCTGGGCACCCGTACCATCGAAATCGAAGGCGTCGAGGCGCTGCATCCCGCCGCCATCGTCAACTGCCCGGATCGGATCGAGCTGGGCACGTTCATGATCGCGGCCGCCATCGCCGGCCCGCCTGGCGGCTCGGTTCGCATCGACAACGCGGAGCACCGCCACCTGGGCGGGGCGTTTAAGGACGCCTTCGCGCGGGCCGGCATCCGGGTCGACTACCACGACGGACACATCGTCGTCCACACCCCCGAAGTCATCCTGCCCACCGACATCGAGACGGCGATTTACCCGGGTTTCCCGACCGACCTCCAGGCCCAGTGGTCCGTCCTCATGGCCCGCGCCGCCGGCACGTCCCGCGTCACGGATACCATCTACATTGACCGCTTCAACCACATCCCGGAACTCCAGCGCATGGGCCTCCGCGCTCGCGTCGAGGGCAACGCGGTCCGCATCGAAGGCGGCCAGCAACTCACCGGCGCCCAGGTGATGAGCAGCGACCTCCGCGCGAGTGTCTCCCTCGTCCTCGCCGGCCTCATCGCGCGCGGCGAAACCCACGTCCTCCGCGTCTACCACCTGGACCGAGGCTACGAAAACCTGGAAGCCAAACTGCGCGCCGCCGGCGTAGCCATCTACCGCGAACAATACGACGAATTCGCGATGCCGGAGCCGCCGGAGGGGTGAAAGCAATTAGAACGTGACGTTACGCGTTGCGCGTTTTTCCGTTGACCGTTTGGTGATTGGGATAAGCGCCATCTTGCTCTGAAATGTGCTGTAGGGATGCAACGCAAACGCGCAACGAGTCAACGCGTAACGGCCGTTAGAACAACGCGCTGAGTTGGACGCGCATCGTATGCAGCACCGGCGCGTCCGCCGGCGCGCGGCCGTCGTAGGAAAACGAGAGGCGGAGGTAGCGGGACACGGTGTAATCCCCCTGGAGCCCCCACAGCCACGAGGTGCCGGCGCCGCGGCCATCTGTCAACTCGAACTGGGCAAGGCCCACGGCCTCGCCGGTGAGGCGGACGAGCGCGACCTCGCTCCGTGTCGTCACCTGAAGCTTACGCACCACGGCGTAGCGGATTTCCAGGGGGATGCGAACCATCTTCACGTCCCGCCCCAGGAGCGTGTCTTCCTTCCGCGCCACGACGCCGCCGGCCACAAACGTGTACCGCCGCGTCGGCGAAAACGCGATCTCGGGCTCGATCCGGATCCCCTCTATATTGTACCGCCGGGATGCAAACGCGGCGCTCTCCAGCCGATTCGTCTCGATCGCGCCGGCGAGTTTCAGCGCCCATCGGTCCGACAGGCGCGATCGGCCCTCGACGCTCCAGCTGTTCAGAAACCGCACCTCCTCACCAGCGGCCAATTCGGAGTGACCGCGCGTCTGGTTGAACCGGATGTCCAGGCTGAAACGCGGGTTGCTCCGAAACAGGAAGATGTCCTGCGCGATCCGAATCCGGCCGTTGACGGTGTTTACGGGGCTCCGAAACCGGCTCAGATCCAATAGATAGATTCTCGCCAGCTCGGGGTCGCGGCTTTTTTCAGTAAGATCGATCAGCGTCTGCGTGCTCACCTGGGCGAGGGCGCGCTGCCACCCCGGGCCGGCGTCGCGCCACACCTTCGAGGGGTCGATGCGGAGCCGTAGCCGCGCCCCGACGCCGATGACCGACGAAAGGCTGTCAGACGGTACATACGTCCGCACGTATGTCCCCTCGTTCGGGGTTCGTTCAGGCAAAAACTCGTCGATCTGCAGCACGCCATCCGCATTCACATCCTCCCACACAAACTGACCGAGTTCGGGGCCGGTCCGGATGTAGATCTCCTGGAGGGTCGGGGTCCGCTCGGTGGCGGCCTCGTAGCGGAGGTTGACGTCCACGGCGCGCCGGGGCGTGGTGTACTGGGTGGTAGAACGGAGGATGAGGGACTCGTTGTCTTCTCGCATGCCCTGCGTACGGAAGTAGTCGGTGAAACGCCGGACACGGTAGCCGAGGCTGCCCTCGGTCGTCAGCCGGTCCGACGCCTCCCAGTTGAACTGGGTCTGGTACGTAGTAGCTCTCGCCGCGTCGCGGAGAACGCCCTCGGCCCACTCCTCTTCGTCGCGCAGGGCGATGCTGCCGGCGGCCTGCAGGCGCTCGCCCGCCCACCCGATACCGGGCCGAAACTCCAGAAACGCCAGCGACGCCAGGGTGAGGCTGTCGGTGCCGGCGGCCCGCTGTTCGCGGCGCTCCTGCTCCATCTCCAGGTACGGGGTGAAGCGCCGGCCGAACAGCGGCTGCGCGAGCCGGCCACGCTGCCGGAGCCAATCGCCTTCCTCGCCTTCCAGCCGATTTTCGCTGGCGATCAACTCGATCCGGTATTCGGCCTGCGGCCCCCGCGCCTCTGCCAGACCCAGCTGCCCGAGCGCCCGCCGGCTATCGAAGGCGTCGCCGAGATTCAGCCAGCCGGCTTCGCCGCGCACGAACGAGGCCGGCGTAAGCCGCACCTCGACCGATGCCTCATCCGTCACCTCATCCCCCCCGAACGCCGCCAGGTCGGTCTCGGCGTTGAACGTGCGGGCCCCGAGGTTCCAGCGCCGGCCGAACTCGACCGGCCGGATGCGATTAAACGCTGTGAACCGCTGCCCCACGAGCCGGCGTCTGTATTCTGCAGATATGCTGCCGCGCTCCGCGGCGCCGAAGTCGACGGGGATGTGATCGATGCGCCCGCCGGCGACGTACGCGTTGCCCACATCGTCCGCCGCGTCGGCCGCGGAGAGGCGGTTCTGATCAAAAAACGACCGCGCCCATTCCCCGAACACCTCGACACCTCGAATCGGCTCGAGCCTGGACTGGAAAGCCAGCAGGTTCTGGTTTTTCGGCCGGGGCAACACCAGCACGGGGTCATACTCCCCAAGGCCGGCGCCCCGATACTCATACAAAATCCCGTTGACGCCGCGCCCGACGCGGAGGTACTGCCCGTTGCCGGCGCCGACGCGCGTGAACCGGACGCGGTAGACCTGCACGGAATCGGCCGGCCGGGCATCCACAGCCACGAAGATCGTATCGGCCCCCCCGACGCTATCGGGGATGATCTCCTGAAGATACTGGACGTACGGAGCCTCGGGATCGAACACGACGGGCTCGGCGCCGCTGCGAAGCGCCTGGCCGTCGCCGGCCTGGATGAGCCGGAGCGAGTCCTCCGCCGAAAGGCCGAACTCGTCGTTGAATACGTCGCCGTCTGCCTCGCGCAGAAACGTCACGCCGAAGGCCGCGCGGGGGTCGCCGGCGGCGTCGGTGAAGAGCATCGCCTCGGCGGCCGTGGCCACGAGCGTACGGCTGAACTGGTTGGTCGAGTATTGAAACTCGACCGTGATGCGGCGGTCCGCCGTCACGATCCGGTTGGGGGTAAAGGAAATCTCGCCGGTGGCGTAGTCAATCACATAATCATTCGTCTCACCCCGGGTGAGGAGGACGCCATCGAGAAAGACCGACTCCGAGCCGGCGATGACGATGATAAACTGCTCGCCGGCCTCGCCCTCCAGCCGGTACGGTCCCTGGACGCCATCGATCGGTGGGATGTCCTGCGAGCGAAACAGCCCCCGCGCGGCCGCGCCGGCGGCGTCGACTCGTAGTCGCGATGCCCTGCCGGCCTCGCCGACGACGTGCGCGCCCTGGAGCTTGCGGGACAGCCGGGCGAACTCGGAGTGGGTGAAGTCCAGATTAAAATCTCCCAGCTCGACGGCGCCGGCTTGCGACGTGATTCCGATATAAACTTTGTCGAACTCGTTCAGCCGCTGCGTCGTCCCTTCCGGCTGGATGGGGGTGTTGGCGTCGGTGAGCACGGCCTGGACTTCCACGCCGTCCACGATTTCGCCGGCGAGTTGCATGCGCAGGCCGGATTCAACGCTGACATCGCGGTTGTTGCCGGCGACGATGCCCCGGGTGATCGACCCGCTCCGCTGAAGGCCGGGTGCGCCGAAGGGGTCGCGGCCGGCGGAAGGCATTGCGGCAAGCCGGGCGGCCCGGGCCGTGTCGGCCTCGGCCGGCGGAAGGCTGTCCGATACAACAGCCTCGCGATAAAGCGGCTCGAACCGAAACGGAAACGTGGAATACGCCACGATCAACTGGCCAGGCGGTCGGACGCGCGTGGTGTCCAGCTCGAGCACGCCGGCGGTGAAGTCGATCCGATACGCCGTGGAATCCAGCGCGGCCCCGTTCCACCAGAGCCGCTCCGTCCCGTTGATGATAAACGGGCGCAGCATAATCGGGCCGGCGGCAACGACTTGCAGCGTTTCTCGTTGAGCGCCGGCAGAGGTCGGGCGGGGCTGGATCTCCTGAGCGTCGGCCACGCGCAGCGTGGACCCGGCCAACCAGCACAGTAGGAAAAACAGGCGCAGCGGCATGATATCTTCGGAGAAGGTGGCCGACGGCGCGCTAGTGAAGGTCCAGGCGGTACAGAGCGCGTTTCGTCAACGCATACACGCCGGCCGCGCTCCAGGCCATGTCGACGATGGGTTCGCCGAGGTCGACGGCGTATTCCGCTTCGCGATGCCCGCGCGCGTGATACCGAACGACGCGATCTTGCTCGAATACCATCAGCTCCTCTCCCCAGACCTCGAGCCCGATCGCATCGCCGGCGGGGTCGAGGGCCATCAGCCGTTCGAATCCCCCCAGAAAATCGTACACCATCACGGCGCCGCGCCCGATATCCAGCACAAACAGGGTCCGCTGCGCCTGATCCAGAGCCAGCGCTACAGGCTCTATGAGTGCGCCGTCGCCGGCGTCATAGCCGCCGATCTCGCGCTCGAAGTTGCGCTCGCGATCCCACTTCAGCACCACGTGCCGGTCCACATCCACGACAAATGTCTCTTCGGCGTGGCTGGTTCGGACGGCGATGGGCCGGCCCTGTCCGGAGGAGCCACCCTGCTCCTGTTTTCGGTAGGAGGTATAGCCGCCGGCCTCCGCTCCCGCCTCGCGCCGATCCACCGGGAGCGATTCAAGGAACAGGAATTCGCGGGAGAAGCGCTGGATGCGGCCGTTGCCGGCGTCGGCGACGACGAGGACGAGTCCGTTGGTGGGGTCGATGTCGGCCAGGCCATCGAACTGCCCGGCCTCCGAGCCGCGGCCCCCGAGGCGGCGCTCGTCCGGCAGATGGTTGCGAAGCGTCACAATGGCCTCGCGGGCCCCTTCGACGACATACACCACGCCGGCGGGGTCCACCGCCACGGCCCGCGCGTCGACGAATGGGGCGATGAGGCGGGGAGCATCGGTAGGAGCCGGCTGGGCATAGGCGCCGACACCGACAGCCGAAAGAAGGAGCGACGCCACCCCCTTCCAGCACCGATCACGCCAGCCGCGCGAGCCCTTTTTTGCCAATGTCGGTTCGATAATGCGCGCCCTCGAAATGAATCCAGGAGACGCCGGCGTACGCCTGGTTGAGCGCATCCGCCAGCGACGGGCCGGCGCCCGTGACAGCCAGTACGCGCCCGCCGGCTGTTACGATCCGCCCGGACTCATCGCGGCGGGTGCCGGCGTGAAAAACGAGTGCGTCGGCCAGGCGGCCGTCGATGTCGAGGCCCTCGATGGGGAGGTCCTTCGGATAGTCGCCGGGATAGCCGGGCGCCGCCAGGATGACACAGGCGGCCGCGCCGGCCGCGAGGCGGGCGGGTGAGGAGGAGATACGCCCCTGCGCGCCGGCCAGGACGAGCTCCAGGAAGTCCGATGCGAGCAACGGCAGCACGACTTGCGCCTCGGGATCCCCGAGCCGGCAGTTGTACTCCACCACCCGCGGCCCCCGCTCGTCGATCATGAGGCCGACATACAGAAATCCCTTGAACGGGGCGCCCTCGGCGTTCATC
>JAWXAX010000151.1 GCA_034439735.1 Rhodothermales bacterium
GGCCGGTGGAGGGCACGATGTATCGTGTCCCTACGG
The DNA here is from genome assembly GCA_034439735.1 of Rhodothermales bacterium. NCBI lineage: Bacteria > Pseudomonadati > Rhodothermota > Rhodothermia > Rhodothermales > Rhodothermales bacterium. Next base: position 37 of record JAWXAX010000151.1, read on the forward strand.
CCGCGGCGATTATCGTCGGCGAACGGCCGGCTGCGTACTCCGCGGCCGGCCGTTTTTTGTGGCCATCTTTTGCATTCTCTTAATGATTTTCCCGGTTAGTTTACTGATATTCACCATTCCGCAAGTTCATTTCAACCGGTGAACGTCATGATTGCAGCCTTCCTATATGCTTTCCTGGTGATCGTACCTTTCTGGCTGGCCCCGCGGGCCGTGGACGACCCCATCAAAATCAGCGAATGGCGGGTACCCTGGGACGACAGCCGCCCTCGCGATCCGTATGTCGCCCCCGATGGCAAAGTCTGGTTCTGTGGTCAGCGGGGGGACTATATCGCGTATCTGGAGCCGGCCTCCGGCCGTTTCGAGCGCTTTAGCATCCCTGATAATTCTCATCCCCACAACCTGATCGTCGATACCGACGGCATGGTCTGGTATGCGGGCAACACGGCCGCCTACATTGGTAAACTCGACCCTGCGACGGGCGCCGTGACTCAGTACCCGATGCCGGAGTCCGGCGCGCGAGACCCTCACACGTTGGTGTTCGATAACGCCGGCCACATCTGGTTCACCGTTCAAGGTGGCAACTATATCGGACGCCTGGCGAAGACGTCCGGCAAGGTAGACCTCGTGCAGGTGCCCACGAGTCGATCGCGCCCCTACGGCATCAAGATCGACCCGGCGGGCCGGCCGTGGGTCGTGCTGTTCGGCACGCACAAAATTGCTACGGTGGACCCCGCTACGATGCAGCTCACGGAGGTCGAACTGCCTCGCCCCGAAATCAGGCCCCGCCGCATTGAGATTACGCCGGACGGGCACATCTGGTATGTCGATTACGCCGGCGGGATGCTTGGGCGGATGCACCCCGAAACCCATGAGGTGAAAGAATGGCCGCTTCCGGGAGGCAAAGGGGCCCAACCATACGGCACCGCAATGGACGACCAGGGCCGCGTCTGGGTGGTCGAAACCGGCATGCAGCCCAACCGATTCGTTGGCTTCGACCCATCGAGCGAGTCCTTTTTCAGCACGACGGAGGTCGAAAGCGGCGGCGGCACCATCCGCCATATGTATTTCGAGCCCACGAAGCGCGAGATCTGGTTCGGGACGGACACGAATTACATCGGCCGGGCGCAGGTGCACGTCATCAATCGAGAAAGTTAATCGTATGCCACTGCGCTACCTCGCTTTTGTCGTGGTGCTGCTCGCGGTAGGGCCGGCCTTCCTGGACGGCCCTCCGCTGGCCCACACCGGCGGTTTTGGTGAGCCGACCTGCCTGGCCTGCCACTTCGACGGCGATCTCAACGATCCCTCGGGCAGCCTTCTGATCCAGGGACTGCCCGAGCGGTATCACGCTGGCGAGACGTACCTGATCGAAATCATCCTGATCAAGCCCGGGATGAAACATGCCGGCTTCCAGGCCACGCTGCGCGATGCGTCTACGGGAGAACAGGCCGGCGCCTGGATCGATCTGCCTGATGGGATCAAGGTCGAGGCCTCGGAAGAGCGTGTGGTGTATGCCATGCATACACGGGCCGGCGCGGCCTCCGCCCAGGGCGATACGGCGCGCTGGCAACTACGCTGGAAAGCGCCCGAGAGCGCGCCAGAACAAGTGATTCTGCATGTCGCCGGCAACGCCGCCGACGGCGACGAATCGCCGTTTGGCGATGCGATCTACGCCGGCACGCACGTATTCACCCCGATGCATTAACCGCGCAATATACCCGTTTATTGTGTTTATTCGGCACAATCGCTATTGTTCTCAGATCCATTCAATCGGCGGAAATACGGTTCGCCGTACCGTCCATAGCTCCTAGACACTACCCATGAAACGATCCATCCTTTTCTGTCTTGCCCTGGGATTTCTCCATTCCGTGGCCTCCCCGACCTTCGGCCAGGCCCCTGTGATGCGCTCCGCGCAGTACGACTATCGCGTTGAAACGGTGGCGGATGGGCTCCAGCATCCCTGGGCGGTCGCCTTTTTACCCGGTGGCGACCTCCTGATCACGGAGCGCCCGGGCCGGCTGCGTGTCGTCCGGAACGGTCAACTCCTGGCAACACCCATCGCCGGCATGCCGACGGTTCATGCCGAAGGCCAGGGCGGCTTGATGGACGTGGTCCCTCATCCCGATTTCGCCACCAACCGCCTCGTCTACATCAGCTACAGCAAGCCGATGGGCGGCGAGGCCGGCGCGACGACGGCGATCATCCGTGGCCGGCTTGAAAACGATCAACTCGCGAATGTAGAAGAGCTGTTCGTGGCAGACTCAAAGGGCAGCGGCCACTACGGCTCGCGCATCGCGTTTGACGGCAACGGCTACATGTTTATCTCGATCGGCGACCGGCAGGTGCCTCCCACGGGCGACCTGCTTGCTCACCCGGCGCAGGACCTCACCAATCACCACGGCAAGATCATCCGACTGCAGGATGACGGGCAGGTGCCGGCGGACAATCCATTCGTCAACCAGGCAGGCGCGCGGCCGGAGATCTGGTCGTACGGGCATCGGAACGTCCAGGGTCTCGCCATTCACCCGGAAACCGGCGATGTGTGGGCCAACGAACACGGACCGCAGGGTGGGGATGAACTGAACCTCATTCAAGCGGGCAAAAACTACGGCTGGCCAGTCGTCGGATTCGGGGTCAACTACCGCACTGGCGCCGCCATCCACGAGGGCACGATGCGCGAAGGGATGGAGTCCCCGACTCATGTCTGGGTGCCGTCGATCGGGATTTCGGGGATGATGATCTACTCCGGCGACCGCTTCCCTGAGTGGAAAGGCAGCATTTTCTCGGGCGGACTGTCCGGCGAACAGGTCGCCCGCGTCACGATGGACGGTCAGAAATCCATCATGGAAGAAACGCTGCACCTCGGCCGCGGTCGCGTGCGCGACGTACGACAGGGCCCTGACGGCTATATCTATCTGGCGATCGACGACCGCCAGGGTGGACTAACATCCGTGGTACGTCTGGAGCCGGTGGAGGCGCAGTAATGTCAGCGCCAGGGAGAGACCTTTGGGGTCTTCGAGACCCCAAAGGTCTGCCCGCGCGGCGTCGTTACACCTGAACCGACTTCAGGTACGCGATGCTCCGCTTCAAGCCATCCAGAGGCTCGCTGGTCTCGATTTCCACGATGAAACCGTGGTCGGTGATGGGGCTCTTCATGGCCGCCTTCAGCAGCGCGGACCAGTCGATCATGCCCTCGCCGCAGGGCACGATGCTGCCGATGCGGCCGGGGCGTTCCGCCTTCATCTTCGGGTCGTAGTCGTGCATGTGTAGCGAGGAGTACCGGCCGGCGTATTTCTCCAGGTAATAGACGATGTCGTATCCGCCAACGATAGAGGCGAGCTGGAACTGCATCGTCACCATGTCGGGATCGAGCGCCTCCATAATGTGCTCGTACTGGGGCTTGCCGGACACCATTGGCCCGACGGCGTGGTTGTGGTACCCCAGTCGCAGGCCGGCCGCCTGCACCGCCACGGCGGCCTTGTTGCATTTCTCCCCCCAGCGCATGAAGTCGTCCGCCGTCCCCTGGTCGTTTATGCCGGAGCCGGACATGATGATGTCCGACAGGCCCATCCGCGCCGCGTAGTCGGCCGTTTCGGCCGGGTCTTTTTCGAGGATCTCGCGGGCCTGGAAGTGGCTGGTGTGGCAGAACAGCCCGGTATCCTCGATTTGTTTCTTGATATCTTCGGGCTTGAGGGGGGTCAGGTTGCCGAAGCCGGCCTTGTCGTAACTCAGCGGCGAGCACATCTCTACGCCGTCGTACCCCAGGGCCTTGACGCTGCGGAGGGTGCCTTGAAAGTCGACCTCGATCTCCTTCCGCATGCCGTAGGACTGAAAGCTGATCGGCCGACCAAAAGCGGGGCTTGTTTTCGCGGGCACCGGATGCCCCTTAGCCGCGTGGCCTACGGCAGCGCCAGCCGCCAGGACGCCGGCGGTGGTGGTCCCTAAGAACTCTCTACGATTTAGCGTCTTCATCGGTTATACGTGGTTTGGTGGTGGAAGCAAGTACATGGCGACTGCCTGTGGTTACTCTGCAAGCAACCAGGTCATGATGTTCTCGATCGCCCGTTTTATCATCGGATGGTTCTGTGTTTCCGTATTGTGCCCGGGAATGAGCACGGCCACTTTCCCCTCGCCGTAAGGATGCGCCCACGCCTGCGGCGAACGGCCGTTTTTCTCGGAGTGGCTTTCGAGGTAGACGGACGTCTGGCTCTCGTCCATCTTCACGAGGTACTCCTCGTCGGCCACAACAAACGGGGTGATGCCTTCGGCGAGTTCGGGCATCTTGCCCGTAGGCGAGACGGTGTTTTCGATGATCGCCGGATGGCTGATGAAACACGAGCGGGCTACACGGGAGACCCCGTTGCCACATTCGTAATTGCCAAAGCCGTCGTGGTACAGGAAAATGCGCCCGCCGGCATTGACATAGTCCTCGAACTTCTGCTCCTGCGCGGGGGTGAGCCAGTAGCCGCGCTCCGCCGGCTGGGGATGGGTGTCGCGCGTGCGGTAGTAGTCGACGTATTCACGCCCCTCCCGGCTCATGATGATGAGGTCGAAGGTATCGAACTCGTCCCACGGGACATTGTAGTCGATGATGACGACCGCCTCCCACCCCTGTTTGCGAAGTCCGGAGACCAGGATGTTATCCAGTGGAGCGATCCGGTGGCAACAATCGCCGAAGATGGCGAGCACCCGTTTTTTGTCGGTGTCCTGCGCCTGTGTATCCATCGCGATACTCAGCGCGACCACGAGTAGACTAACTCCAAGAATTGAACGACCAGCAACCATGAGGATATCCTGATTGTGTACAGTTACCAGGCAGGACGGCATGTGCCGGCCCGAGCGAAACCGCTTCCACAAACATAGGATTCGCCCCGTACCTTCGCAAGAGGATCGCCGATTCCCCATAAATAACGCCATAGTACGCCTTTGCCCGGTGCGGTCAATACCGCTTCACGAATCCGACGCCGACAAAGACCTTACCCGTCACCCCGTTCCTCGTCAGGTCCAGCCGGATCGGATAGTTAAACAGATGGGTCAGGGAGAGGCCCACTTCCCGCTGAACGCCGGCCAGATAGCCGGGATCGGCGAGTCGGTACGGTTGCGCGCCAAAACGATCGCCGCCGAGTTTGCCAAAGGCGCCGTGGACGCTGAGCCCGATGCCGAGCCGCGTCATCCCCCACAGCCCCATCCATTCAAAGACGGCCGTCGAAAAGTCGTGCTCCCAGAACACGCCGGCCATGTCGCGGGCCGCCACGGGGAGGCCGTTTAGTGTCTTAAACGCCCCAAAGCCGGCAAACGGCTGGCGGGCCGTGTCCAGCAGTCCGGCGAACTGGGGCAGCACATCGCCGTCGATCGTTTGGGCGCGGAGGCGGACGTGCAGGGTGTTTGGCCAACGCCGGCGGGGGTACAGCGTCTTGATAGCCAGGTTGCCGGTAGCGCTGTACCGGGTGAATGCCACACCCTCCGGGGCGGTCAACGGGCGTGTGGCCTCCAGGAGGAGCCCGGAATCGAGCGGCCGCATGGACGGTCGTGGTGTTGCGCCGACGGTGAGGGAAACGGTGCCCAGGGTAAACGCCCCATCCAGCACCGGCGGGTTGTCCCTCTGGACATCCCCGAAAAACCAGCCATTATTGTCGCGGGTTCGTTCGACAGACGCATGGTCTTCTTCGCTGAGACGGAACGCAAGGGTCGTTTTCAGCGCCGTGGACGTGACGCCAATCTCACCGAAAAACGCCCTACGCTCGTAGTAGTCGAAATAATCCTCCCACCCCACATAGGTCGTCAGGGCATTAAAAAACGGGGAGTACGAGCCACTGCCGGCCGCCGGCGGACGCCGGCGCTCGACCCCGGCCTTGAGATACCCGGAGCGAGGAAAATAGGCCACACCCGAGTCCCCGAAGCGGTACGTCAGCGCCGCTCCATAGGCCGGCGCCTTGAGGGCGAGGCCGTAGCCGGCGTCGGCCGCGATGCGCAGGCGGCTTCCGATGGCCACCTCTCGTTTGAGGCCCAGAAAAAACCCATCCACGCGGTTGTACCCGAGTTGGACGCCCTCGTAGAACTGGCCCAGCAGCATCTCACCCGGGCTCTTCTCCTCCTCGGGAACGGCGGAGGGCAGTTCCTCCGCCAGCGAAAGCGCCGCATACTGAGCGAGCAGGCCCCCTGGCCGGAAGGCGCGGTCGAGCGTCATCCGTGGATCCATGTCGGATACTTCCTCCAGCTCCGCCGGCGTCATCGGGACAAGGCCGGGATTCCAGCGGAACAGGTGCTCCTGGCGGTGCGCATACGGGAGTATGGAGAGGATCTCCTCGCGTGCGAAGAGGGAATCGGGTACGGGGGCGTCGACGGCGTGGAAGGACAGGCGGCTCACCTGGGTAAATCGTGCCGTTGGGTAGGCGACCCCCACCCGTCCAAACTCGACGCGGCCCCGCGCCTGGAAGTCCAGCGGCAACCAGACGGAGTCGCCAAACGGAGCGAAGCGCTGCTCGTATAGGGCATCCCACGCCTTGATGGGCTCGGGCTGGGTGAGTTCGGGGTCGGGCCGGAGGATGGTTTCGAGGAGGACATAGGTTTCGTCCTGCACGGCGGCGTAGCCGACGAAGGCGGTCTGAAGCCTGTTTTTCGGCGCAAAATAGATGTCGTACACCGTTCGACCGTCCTGCACCCGATACCCACCGAGGGTGAAGGTGTAGACATCCAGGGCATCCGGATGGGTGGGTCCGACGAGTTGGAAGCCGGCGATCTCGACGATGTCGTCGTAGAAGTTCGGCACGTATGAGGCGGAGGCGAAGCGGAAGGTCTCGCTGCCGGCAGGCCGGCGCCGGCGGGCCTGGACAAGTTGGCGGATGGCGTTGCCGCGACTGAAATACCGGGCGATCTGCTCCTCGACCTGCACCAGCCGATCTTCGCTATACAGCATAAACCGCGTGTAGGCTTCGGCGCTGTAGGTGGCCGATCGTTCGCGCTGCAAGGCTTTGCGGGCGATCACCTTGCGCATGATGTTGTAGGCCGGGTCCTCATCCGTGACCGCCAGCTCGCCCAGCTGGTAGGCTACCGGCTCCAGGGCCAGATCCAGAGGATCCGGCGTATCGACATCGACCACCACCCGGCGCGACTCGTACCCGATATGGCGGATTTCGAGGGTCGCCGGCAGGCTCACGACCTGGAGCTCGAAGTAGCCAACGGCATTGGCGATGGTACCCTGCCCGCCGCCGGCCTGGATAAAAATGGTGGCTGACGGCAGCGTCTCCTGCGTGGAAGCATCACGAACGGTGCCTGTCACAAGGCGCTGTGCCTGTACGGGGAGGGCGAGTAGGAAGAGGAGGCACAGTGCAAGGAGGTCTCCTATACATCGGAATCCGGTCATCATAAACCCTTCCCCAGATTCCCGGGGTTTTCTTTTGCCATCTCAGTACCATCATCCCCCGGTCAAAGCCGGGGGCAGGCTCCCGCCCCCGATCGGGGATCCATGGAAGGCTTGAGAATATCTCCCATGTGGTTCCAAGAGGGGTTTCTGCATTATTGAAAGCTTGTATGGATCCCCGTTTTACTTCGTGAGTCGCTTCGCTCGTTTCGCGAGGATGACGAAATGGGTCAAAACAACCTCGCGGCGCCGAGGCCGATGGTGAAGCCTGGTTTATCGAGACGGAAAGCAGCATCGAGGCGGAATAACGAGAAGAGGCCACTCAGGGAGAGGCCAACTTCATGGTGATCATTGGCGCCATACATCGGACCATAAGCGAAAACCGTAGTCGCTTCTTCTCCCCAGGTTTTGCCGTGGCCGCCGAAGACGATGATGCCGTAGCCTTTGCGGGCGACATCATGCCAGCCGAGCATCTCGAAGAACACGGTTCGGAAGTTATGCTCCCAGAACAGGGCCGCGCCCGAGGGAGCCATGTAGGGCCGGCCCGGCAGGGTTTTGAAACGCCCGAAGGGCGAGACGACGCCCATGCGGGAGTCGAGCGCGCCATAGGTCCACAGCGGCGTATCGCCGCGGGTGGTGAAGGCGACGGTGCGAAGGTGGAGACGGTTCGAGAGGATGCGGCGCTGGAAGAAGGTGGGTAGCTGCCACTCGGCATCCAGCCAGTACCGCGCATAGTCGAGCTGGCTGTCCAGGAATCCCGGCTGGCTCCATTCGACGCCGAGTTCCACGGATCGCCGGCCGGTGACGCCAAACGTCTGGTCGTCGTCGCCATACCGGATGGTGGACCACAACGCGGAACGGGCACTTGCGGCCCCCGGGCCAGCGTCGATCAACAGGACATTCGGGTTTTCAGGGAGCCCGCGGTCGTACCCGAAGAGGTTAAAATCGACCGCCTTTGTGAGTCGGCGAAGGTTCATCGCCGTGAGGCCGGCGGAGAAGGCGAGGTCCTGAGCGGGTTTCCGAGTTGTGAGGGAGAGCTCGAAGCCGTCGCGGCGGTAGTAGTCGTAATAATCATGCCCGCCGAGCAGCATGACGAGACCGTTGGCCGTGAGCGCGAGGGGCTCCGCGCCCTGGACGGTGGTTGTGCCGTGGATGTAGTCTGCATGCAGCGCCGTCTCCTTCACCACCACCGAAAGTCCGCCACGGTAGCTTACCAGCCCTTCCCCTCCCTCCGGGCTGGCCGTGCCGTATCCCGCGCCGGCGCGTATCGTGACGGTTCTCGCGAGGGTGCGCTCCAGCAGTGCGCCGGCGTAGACGCCTTCGGCGCGGTTATAATGGAGGGCCGGCTTAAAGGCAATCCCGAGGCCTTTCCGACCCTTGCCATCACCTCCCTCGCCACCGTCCTTGTCCTCATCATCATCCTTAATAAACCGCGCCATGGCGCCGGTTGGCTTGTAGGCTTTTTCCAGCGTCATCGTGCTGTCGATCGTGTCGTAGGCGGCGGCTTCGGCGCGGGTGAGGGGGACGATAGAGGCCCCGATACCGGTCGAGTCGGTTGCGGCGTCCGTTGCCGGGGTGGCCCCTCCACTCGCTACATTGACGCGAACGACCCCGAGGTCGAGCAGGTTGGAGGTCTGCACCGACGCCGAGTCTACCACGACTTCTTTCTCGCCGCCAAAGAGCGAGTCCGGTGTAGCCACGTTGGTCGCATAGTTCGTGAGGCGGGTGACCTGGTTGATCTCGATCGTGGGGAGGGCCAGGAGCCGCATCATCGCGATATCAAGGAGGATGCGCGCGCGGAGGTCGACCGGCAGCCAGAACGCGCCATCGAAATCGGCGAATTGCTGCGAGTAGGTGATCTTCAGGTTCTGGATAGGCGGCGGGAAAAGAAACGACTCGCCGGGGGTGAGTTCGACATCGAGCATGGCGAAGACGCCATCGAGCACCGAAAGCCGGCCGACGAACGCCGTCTTGAGCCGGTTTCGGGGCTCGACCTTGATGTCGAACACCGTGTCGTCGCCCTGTCGCCAGCTGCCGACGAGGGTGAAGGTGTAGTGGCGGAAGGCGTCGGGATGGGTGACACCCGGGAAGTCGTAGCCGGCGATGTCCAGGTTATCGTCGTAGAAGTTGGCCATGAAGCGGGCGGCCGGCAGGTACTGGTCGATCTGCATATTATTCGTCTGCCGGTTCGCCATCACGATCTCCCGCATGCCCCCGTCGCGTCGCCAGTAGGCCTTCGAGACCGATTCGACGACCGAGACGATGCCCGTGTCGTTGCGCATCGTGAACCGGTTGTAGGCGTCGGCGCCATAGGTTTCCAACTCGGCCCGCCACACCTGTTTGCGGCGGATGACTTCGCGCATGATACGGACGGCCGGGTCCTCGGCACCCGACACGACCACTTCTTCCAGTTGGTACACCATGGGGCGCAGAGCAAGCCGGATGTTGTCCGCCTGGGCGACGCGGCTGCGGGCCGGCGCATAGCCGATATACCGCACGACGAGATCAACCGGCAGGCTGTCCGCCTCGATCGTAAACAGCCCTTCCGCATTACTGATCGTGCCGCGCAGCGTGCCTTCGATCTGGATGCTGGCCGCTGGCAGGGTCTCCCCGGTTTGTGTATCCACAACCACCCCGTGGAGCAAGACCTGCGCATTTGCGGCCGATGTCACCAAAACGAGGATCATCCCAAGCGCCATCACGCGCCCGAGGGCGTCCGAAGTACGGCACGCGGGGAGCTCCCGAGGCGTGCCTGTAGATGGTAAGGAGTCTATCATTTTTACGTTCATGAGTGGGCGGCGCAGCGAAAAATTTATCTCCGGAGGCTGGCCATATTCATCGAACTTTTCACATACTACATAGTCTGCAATAGAGTACGCGCCCAGCACCTCAATTCCACAGCGCCATGCCGCACTGGTACGAAGTCTTCGACAACGACCGGGTACAACTGCTCACCCGGAAACAAGCCACGAAGCTGGTGCGCATCCTGATCGCCGCCTTCGTCCTTACGAGCGCGACGATCGTGGTCGGCTTCAACTATAAACCGATCTTCCTGCTCATTATTGTCTCCGTGCTGGTTATCTGGTTCGTCGCGTTCTGGTGGATCACGTCCCGGTTGCGCATGCTGCGTAGGGTTGTGTGGTGTGTGAAGCTGTCGGATCGCAAAATTGAGGCGTACGATTATACGCGGAAGAAGATCACGATGGACTGGACGGAGGTGGAGAGGGTGGAAATTACGAAGGACGGCCTGGTGATGGCCGGCCCTGATTTTTGCGCCTTTGAGATTCCCCAGCTCTTCACGGATTTCGCGGCGCTCAGTCATCGAATCATCTACTGTGCGGAGCTCTACGACGTCCCCGTGTACGTGGATGGCCAGTCGTGGCAATCGATTGACGTCTACGAGTTATACCCGTTCCTTGCGGAGGGGACTTCGTCGGAGTGAAGGGTTCAAGGTTTAAAGTTTAATACTTTGGACATTTTTTGGAGCTAAACCGTGCCTGACGGGATGGGGAGAGGAGGAGCGAATCGATACCGGGCAGATGCGTCAAACGACGCTCCGCCATCTCTGCCTGAATTTTCGCAAACTCGGCTCTCGGGTCGAGTGGCAAAAAAATGATCTACGGTGACGCCGGGCTTTACTCCTCCCCGTATCACGTACCGGGCAGGCTCTCGATCCGAGGAGGGGCAAATCCCGTCGGCGCGTAGCGGTGACGGGATGGGGAGGAGCAAATGGATGCCGGGCGGATGAGTCAAAAATGTATCCCCAGTCGCTGCCTTTATTTTCTCAAACTCGGCCGTCAGGTCGAGTTGCAAAAAAATGATCCGCGTTGATGCCGGGCAATACTCCTCCC